>JAAEOZ010000387.1 GCA_024222685.1 Gammaproteobacteria bacterium
TCGAGAATTAGCTATGCTATCACTAGTCATGATAGCTGGTTTCCTGGTTAGCCTGATTCCAGCCTATCGCGCCTACCGAAACTCATTGCTCGACGGTTTATCGACGAGAATTTAATCAGTCATTACTGAGCCAGACCATGATCATGAAATATCGAATTTTTTTGCTGTCTTTAATCTTCTGCCTGGGGTCACTAACAGGCCAGTCACTATTTGCCAACGAGGTTCGAGAAATATCCTGGAAAGAATTACTACCGCCAGGCTGGAACCCTGCAAAAGTGTTCGAAGATATGAGCGACGAAGAATTCAATTCCATGTCCGATGATGAGTACCGTCAGATACAGTCGATTATTCAGGCTGAAATTGCCAAAGCGCCTGTCGTTGAAAACCTCAATAATCAAACCGTACGCATTCCGGGTTTTATCGTGCCACTGGAAATGGACAAAACCAGTATTCGTGAATTTTTACTGGTGCCATACTTCGGGGCCTGCACACATACCCCGCCACCGCCAGCCAATCAAATTATATACAGCCAGATGAACATCGAGTTTCAACCCGATGATATTTTTAAACCTGTGTGGATTACCGGCAAAATAACAACTGGGAAAGTTAGCAGTCAACTCAATGAAACCGGCGTAACTCAGGCTGCTGACATAGAGTCGTCCTATTCTATCGGCGTGGATTTGATTGAACCTTACGAAGAGTAAATAACAATCGCTCCTGATAATCCAGGAGCGGTATGCTTTGTTACACATAAATTATTCTAAAACAAAATTCTTTTGCTGTGCCTGCTTTTTAACTGCCTGAGTCAGGGCATCACTCATGCTGGGGGAGGCTGCGGCCCGGTCTTTTTTTGCCTCGGCTACAAAAGCAGCTCGTAGACCACTGAGCCTGGTAATTTCCTGCTTTATCTTTTCCCGCGCCCGGGCTTTTTCTTTAACATAATCCATTTTCTCGCTAGAAGATAAATCCTTCATGGGTTCGGGTAAAGCCTCCTGCTCTAACTGCACTAATGCTTCTTCACTCACTTCGCCGTCTTTCATTGCATCGACAAGATCCCAGTTTGCGTTGCTATAGAAACTTGTGATTTTTGACTCAGCCCGTTTAGCCAGCAGTCCCGAAGAAATCTCACTGCTTTGCTCGTCCTGTTCCAGTTGACGCTGTAATTTTTCACCTCCTTTGCTACCAAAGGGAATATAAGTCTCGTTTAATCTGGAGTTCAATTCTGCAATCCTGCTGTCCTGCGGGGCCTTAATATGCACGACCTGTTGATTAGCATCGATGCTCAGATAGCTACCCCCGGCTAATACCGCACCTTCCTGCCAACCATCACTGATACCTGTCTCATTAACCCCCGCGTGAATGGTATTGATTGCAATGCCTTTCTCGGCTGCCAGTGCGATTGCTTTTCTATAATCAACCGGACCCTGGCGAAAAGATTCGTTTCCAGCGATAAATATGGTTTTGATATCAGAGCTGGACTGGCTCCACTGCAAATGCTTGACAGCGGTTTTAATTGCGTAACCACTGTATTCGCTTCCGCCACGGGTAGTGAGTGAGAACAAGCCTTCAGAAACTGCGTCCAGTTCTCTGGTAAAGGTATTTAAGCGGCGTACAAAACCATCTCCTACCGAGTTATTGTCATTACCATATTCGAATAAAGCAATCTCCAGAAGCGGCATTACGCCATTTTGCCGGGCACTGGAAAATTCATTCACCACCTGCCAGAGTTGATTACGGGTCTGATCGATTAAGCCATCCATGCTATTGCTGGTATCCAGTATTATCGCCATTTGAATTTTTGGTTGTTCCACTATGTTAGACGCGAAGGCGGATTGCAAGCCTGGTAAAATTACAACCGACATTGCAATAGTGAATGTACGTAAACGAGATGATATGTTTTGCATGATCTGCTCCTGCTTGAATAAGTAGACTGCAGATTAATGATTTATCTTATTATTAATTAGACACAGGAAGGTAAATATTGCTCGGAGATGTTTACATTAAATTTACATCGGAAGATTAAATATGAATCAACTACAAAGTAATCGGAAAACCCATTTTCTGAACCAGCCAGACCCAGGGTTTGCGCCAGCCGCCTTTTTCATCCACAGTATCCAGTGCATACATAGTAATTTTTGCGCCTATCCATCGAAATGGTTCCGGTGGAATATAATTGGGGACAGTATTAGCAAATGACATGCCTGTTTCGGGAATGTCTTCTTCGTCGAGAATCGCCAGGCCAACCCGTGCACCGAATCGAGAAGCAGTGACGCCGAATCCGGAATAGCCTCCGGCATAAACCATATTGCCATTGTGATAACGTTGATAATGCACCGCCATTCTCGTCGTCAGGCCAATTGGACCACTCCAGGCGTGGGAGAACCTGATTGCCTCTTTTAACTGCGGAAATGTGCGATAAAACGACTGCACCAGGCGGATATAAGGCGTCGCTTCCTTATCCTGTACTGGATCAGTATTATTTGCGAAGAAGTAATCAAGACGACCGCCAAA
>JAAEOZ010000388.1 GCA_024222685.1 Gammaproteobacteria bacterium
CCCAATGCAACGCGGTGAGGAATTTCTACGAACCAGTCGCCTCGGTAATTTGTAACGCAGCCAGCTATTAGTCGAAGTCAGAATCCGTACATCATGCTCACAAAGGCCGGTTTCCTCCCATAATTCGCGGTACATCGCGATATCGGCATTTTCGCCTTCAGCGATGCCACCCTGAGGAAACTGCCAGGCATCCTGACCGCCAACACGACGCGCCCACATAACCTGCGACCGCTGGTTACACAGCACAATGCCTACATTCGCTCGATAGCCATCGCTGTCAATCACTTCGCTAAATCCTGTCGTTTCGGTTAGTATCCCCACTAACATTTTGACATATAAAAAGACTTAGACCAAACCTATCAGAGCAAAAAAATATTTATGGCACTGGCAGTATTCGACCTCGACCACACCCTGCTCAATGGTGACAGCGACTATCTCTGGGGAGAATACATGGTTGCCAATGAAATCGTTGATCGTGCAGAATATCAACGTTTAAACCAGTCTTTTCTGGAAGACTATCACCGTGGAGAGCTCGATAACGACCGCTATTTGCAATTCGCTCTGCACCCATTAACACAACATTCAATCGAGTCTTTATACGGCTGGCGGGAGGATTTCGTTGAAAACTGGATTCAACCTATCATAGCTGCTGGAACACCTTCACTACTCAACAAACACCGGCAGCAGGACGACACGCTAATCATCATTAGCGCCACCAATTATTTCATTACTGAACCGATTGCCGAACTGTTACAAATCCCCAACTTGCTGGCCACCAAACCTGAGATCGTAGAAAATAGATATACAGGAAAATACCTCGGTGTACCAACCTTTAAAGAAGGCAAAATCACGGCGCTAATGGAATGGCTGGACAATAAGGATCACAGCCTCGACAACTGTTTTTTTTACAGCGACTCAGTCAACGACCTGCCGCTGCTGGAAGCTGTAAGTCACCCCGTGGCGGTGAACCCGGATGCAAAGCTAGGCGAAGTTGCCAGGCAACGCGACTGGCCGATTCTAGATTTACGCAAATAAATGCAATAGACCGATTGGCTCGAATTGAAAATTCGAACAAGTGGTGTTATGGTGATATGGTGATAATTATGAGATTTTATGATGCCTCGCCTTACGATCAGCTTAAGTGAAGAGACCCACGCAGCCCTGAAAGAGACCGCTGCCCGCCAGGGAAGAAGCATTACGGCATTAATTGAGGAAAGCCTGCGATTTCGCGGTTTGAAAAGTATCGCCAATGCAAAGAAACTGGTTAATAAAGTCAGACAGAGAAGTCAGCTAAGTGCTGATGAGGCCATGGATATTGCACTAAACGAAACTCGAGCCAGTCGCAACAATTGATGCAGGCATTTATTGTTGATACCAATGTTGTCGTAGCAGGATTAATCACCAATGATGGGGAATCTCCAGTTGCACAAATACTCGATGGCATGCTTGTCGGTAGCATTATTTACTTACTATCACCAGATTTACTATTTGAATATCGAGCGGTTTTGAGTCGACCCCGAATAAAGATAATCCACAAACTGTCTGATAACGAAATTGATGAGCTGCTCACCGAGCTAATAGCCAATGCCGTTTGGCGGGAACCATCAGCCAAAGTCACAGCACCTGACCCCGGGGATAATCATTTGTGGTCATTACTAGCCTACCAGCCAAATACAACGCTGGTAACCGGGGATAAACTATTATTGAACAATCCACCTGATTTTGCCCAGGTGTTGAGTGCTGCCGAAGTGCTTAAAATCTAGGCCTTTGGCAAAGTAACCCCACGTTGTCCCTGATACTTACCACCACGGTCTTTATAGGATATTTCACAAACATCATCCGATTCAAAGAATAACATTTGTGCAACGCCTTCATTCGCATAAATCTTTGCAGGTAAAGGTGATGTATTAGAAAACTCCAGAGTTACATGACCCTCCCACTCGGGCTCCAACGGGGTGACATTAACAATGATACCGCAGCGGGCATAAGTCGATTTCCCCAGACACACAGTCAATATACTACGAGGTATTCGAAAATA
>JAAEOZ010000389.1 GCA_024222685.1 Gammaproteobacteria bacterium
GCCGAATATGATCAACCGTTGGCTGATCCTATTCCTTCTGGCTGCGCTGGCGCTGGGCTTGATTTCATGGGTTTGGCCGGCTCCTTTAGGCAACCCGGCGGATCCAACGGATACCTCCTACATGCCCAAACCGGAGTGGTGGGTTCTGTTTTTAAACCAGCTCGTGGCAATCTTCACAGGTCCCCTGACAGTCATCGCAACCGTAATCATTCCCGGCGGACTAACGTGTTTATTGATTACCCTGCCGTTTATTGATTCTTCACCCGAGCGTCATCCTGCCCGGCGCAAAGTGGTCATGCTGGTTGCTGCGATAATTGTCAGTGCTGTGTTGGTGTTGTCAATTATGGGATATCTTGCACATTTTCGAGTATCCCATTCGTCGTAATTTGTGAATCGCAGGACGCCGTTACTGCTTGCTTTTGTTAATATCATGTCGTAATGGAATTAAAGGCATGCCTGTGTAAGACAATTTTTTTAGGGTTTCTATAACTTCAGGGATCACCGCATAATGCAGTCGATGAGGTTCTCCATGTATAAAAAAATATTAATTCGTATTATTCTGGTAATGGCCTTATGCGTAAGCGGCGGATTGATGGTACCGGATCATCCGGTCGAGGCTCATACGCTGGTTATTACTGCCAACTA
>JAAEOZ010000390.1 GCA_024222685.1 Gammaproteobacteria bacterium
GACCGATAACAGCCATAAACTGGTCGCGATTTTCCACTTTGATTTTCCACTTTGATTTTTCGAAAATAGTTTTCACACAGCCTGTGCCCTTTGCGGACGCTCTGAGTGCCGGTCATTATTTCCTGAGCTATTTGATAGCCGCTAACACCAACAATATCCATCAGGCCCACTCGGGCAATTCTGTTTTGTCTATAAAATCCTTGATTTTCATGAGAGTAATATCCTTTTTCAGCTACGGATAAGGTCTGGAATGTACCTACGGGCCGAATGAGCCACCGGTTCGGCATAACCCAAGCGGAACAGCATTTGTACTGTATGACCCTCGGGGACACCTAGAAAGGCAAGGAACTCGCGTTGCAAGTCACTCATGTCGGCATATTCCTGCAATACCTGACTCATGGGATGCATGGCGATGCCAAGCTCAGTCGCCTTCAAATTAACACGGTCATAGGTCCTGCCGGTCAGCACCTGATCCAGGCGGGAGTTACCGCTAGTAGTGATCCAGCCGAAGGCGGCAGCTGAATTGGCCTGATCGGTGGTAATCTGCACTGCCTGGGCGCCGAATTCGGACGAATCTGCCTCGGTTGATTTACGATCCAGGAAGAAAGCCTCGGCAACGAATTTCATTAAGCCGCCCATTCCGGTCTGGGCAACGCTAAACCCATCACGGAATTTCACCTGTTCCTCTTCATTGAAGCGGAACATGGCGATGGTTTCCAGATCACGGGCTTTATCTGAGGTTTCTATTTTCATGGCCTTGGCAAGTATGGCCGCCAGCTTGCCGCGCTTAGCGACATTATTGGTAAGGCCGATGGACATATTCGGTGCGGTACTTGTCTGTCCCAGGGTATCCAATATCGCCTTGTCGATGGAAATGTCATCATATGTGCGCTTGTTCGACTGCCTTGTCAGTATCTGTGCGAACAAAGGGTCTTTTGATACAGCCCTGTCCTTGCGCAGAGTAACCGATGCAACCGGCTTGTTTTCGACAACCGTATTTTCATAAATGCCCCTGGGGAGGTAATCGACATCCATGCGATAACCGTTTTCCGCCGCTGCCAGGGCTGCATTTTCAAGGAAGGTACCCTGACCGATATGAATTTGACGAAACGGCGGATCAGTTTCAGGCAGCAATCGCGTCCGGTCCACGTAAAGATCGAAGCTTTCAGGACCCGTAAGGTCGATGATCCATGGCTGTTTATTGTGGGGATTGGGAGCCAGAATGGCGTAGGACAGAATAATCCGGCGTATATCGGTCTCACCTGGCATTGGGCCGGTCCAGGCCTCAAGACCCGTTTCGCCTTTTTCTCCACATGCGGTCAACACGCTTGGCAACAACGTCACAGTTGATCCAGCTGCCATCACTTTAATGAAATCCCGTCTTTGCATTTTTCTATCGTTCATAATGTTTTCTCACTCTGTTCCGTTCAAATAGGGGTCCAGTAATACCCGTATCAATTCGATGCCTTCGCCCATGTTCTTCTCGTTCAGGGACGATCCTTCGATTTGTAGAAAATCCAGCCAGTAATCGGCAATTAGCCAACCGATGCGAATCAGGCGGGGCAATGTCCGTTTATCATCTGGTCGACGCATAATCCCGCTTTCGATCAAATATTCAAAGAACGGTAGTCCGTATTAGCGCAGCGTAATACGCCGCATGTCTTAAAAACTTTCACCAACCTCAAGTTCAACCAGATTGCCGCCCCAGCCTTGCGGATAGATCTGACGTTTGACCAATTGATGAAAAGTAGAATATGGCCAGTCTTTAACCTTTTCTACATGACCATGCTAAACAGGATTAGAAGGTTGACGGTGAAGAAATAGCATCCGCCTATGACTCGGTTTCTTATGTAATTTGGCATGATCGATTCTTCCTTAAATCTCTATTTTCATACGGCGTATTACGCTGCGCTAATACGCCCTACGGAATTTCGACTATCAATACACACCATTCGCCAGCAAAAACAATCACAGCGATCCCATAATCCTAGCCGGTCGGCATACTGCGCTTACTTGCCAGCCATTTGATAATGGGTTCCCACTGGTCTCGGTCTTTTCTGGCCAGATAAGGCGCCAGTTCGAAGATTCCAAGACCGCGTTCGGCTGCCTTATTATAGTTTTGAGTTTCGCGCAATACGCTGATGAATGGCGCTTTCCTGACTTTTCTAAGGAAAGTGTCGAGCTGGTGGTAGACATTGGTGTTTTCGCGACAGCGATTGGCTATCAGGGCGACACGACATTCTTTGCGCGCAATGCGTCCGTTATCGAGTACCTTCTGGATAAACGGTGTGGCTGCGCGCATATCTATCGGCGAAGGCAATATCGGGATGATGATACTTTGCGCACGTCTGAGCAGCGCATTAAGTTGCTTACCGTGAACAGCCGCCGGCGTATCGTAGATGACATAATCTGCACTTCTCGGCACACGAAAATTTCCAGCGGATGCATCGACGCCGAGGATACTTTTGCGACCGCTACTACGCGCCGAAAGCCATTCCATGCTGGACGATTGTGGATCAAAATCAGCCAGTACGACTTTCCTGCCCTGAGTCGCATAGTAACTCGCCAGATTAGTCGCGACAGTACTTTTACCCGAACCGCCTTTAGAATTTAGAACCATGATTGATCGCATTGCTTCGCCCCTTTTGTTTGATTCCTGAATAAATTATCCTCGAATTCTCTGTTGTGTGCAAAAATCTACGCTATTTAATTCAATCTTGCTGCTGGATATTAATACCGAGCTGGTCCCAGATCGCATCGATTCTTTCGACTACATCGGTGTCCATGGAAATTGGTCGTCCCCATTCGCGAGTGGTTTCACCGGGTAATTTAGTGGTTGCATCGAGTCCCATTTTTGAACCCAGGCCTGAAACCGGCGAGGCAAAATCGAGATAGTCAATCGGCGTATTCTCAACCAGGGTTATGTCTCTGGCCGGGTCAACTCTGGTAGAAATTGCCCAGATCACATCTTCCCAGTTTCTGGCATTGATATCGTCATCTACCACGATGACGAATTTGGTATACATGAACTGACGCAGAAAAGACCATACACCCATCATCACCCGTTTCGCATGACCGGGATACTGTTTCTTCATGCTCACTACTGCAACCCGGTAGGAGCAACCTTCAGCAGGCAGGTAGAAATC
The DNA here is from genome assembly GCA_024222685.1 of Gammaproteobacteria bacterium. GTDB lineage: Bacteria > Pseudomonadota > Gammaproteobacteria. The sequence goes on from JAAEOZ010000390.1 coordinate 3,147, forward strand.
GATAATTTCAGGGTACTGCTTCTGCAATATCGGGATAAAAACTTCGTTGAGAGCCAACCCAAGGACAGAAGGCTCATCAGGCGGCCTGCCGGTATAAGTGCTATGGTAGATCGGGTCGGTACGCATCGTTATCGCTTCGATGGTGAACACCGGGAAATACTCGGTTTCATTATAGTAACCGGTGTGATCACCAAAAGGACCTTCCTCGGCCACTTCGCCAGGATAGATAAATCCTTCGAGAACAATTTCGGCCCGTGCTGGTACTATCAGGTCGGATAACAGGGATTTCGCAACTTCGGTTTTGCTACCGCGAAGCAGACCGGCGAAGGCATATTCCGAAAGACTGTCAGGTATCGGCGTTACCGCTGCGAGGATGGTAGCCGGGTCGCAGCCGAGCACAACCGATACGGGAAAAGGCTCATCACCTTTTTGCTCGCACCACTCCTGGTAATCGAGTGCACCACCTCGGTGAGCTAGCCAGCGCATAATGACTTTATTGCTGGCAATCACCTGCTGACGATATATGCCCAGATTGTCCCGCGATTTGCTGGGCCCACGTGTGGTAACCAGGCCCCAGGTAATCAGTGCAGCAGCATCGCCAGGCCAGCAGGTTTGAATTGGTAACAGGTTTAAATCGACTTCATCAGCCTTAATAACTATTTGCTGGCATTCAGGCTTTTTCACCACTTTTGGTGACATATCGAGAACTTTTCGATATATCGGCAATGTTTTCAGTGCCTCTTTAAATCCCTTCGGTGGTTCGGGTTCTTTTAGAAACGCGAGTAATTTGCCGATTTCTCGCAGGGCATCTGTCTGCGCAGCGCCCATCGCCCGGGCAACACGTTTTTCTGTGCCAAATAAATTGGCGAGTAATGGTATTTTGCTGTCTCCGGGCTGTTCAAACAATAGCGCGGGGCCACCCGCTTTTAATGTTCGATCAGAAACCTCGGTTATTTCCAGGTAGGGATTAATATTATGCTGGATACGAACCAGATCGCCATCTTCCTCGAGCTGCGATATAAATTCGCGTAAATCCTGATATGCCATGGATACGATTAGACGCCGCAACTACCAGACTTTTATACCATGGAATTTTCGTCGAATGGCACTTTCCGTGGAACTTTTACCTATCAGGAACCCGAGTAATAGAATGATCGCTGCCGAACCTGCCAAATACTGCCAGTAGGTAATAACTAATTTCTTCACCGAAGCTAGTGCGGGGCGTTGTTTTTCGGCCTGATCTTTTTCTTTTGCTGCACTAATCAGGTTATCGACGGTTTCCTCGGCTAATTGTTTTTGCTGCTTCAAGGTTTCGATTTGTGAGTTCATGGCATCCATATCTTTCTCGTATTGATCGAGCACAACCTTACTGTTGTTCAGTCTTTCGAGTTCTTTTTTCAGTAAATCGTTAGTTTCGAGCATTTCATCCAGTCTGAAGCTGGCCGTTGGTTCTGAAACCAGGAACCCTCTTTTCACCCAGCCCATCTTACCGGTAGGCGCAGTAACTCTCGCGTAAGGCCCGGCTACCTCTTCTACTATCAGGCTGTCACCTGAAGTCAGGTAAAGTACGACTGAACTTTGATCATTTGCCTCAACATAGAGCGATAGCCGCAACTGGTCGGTGACATAAAGCACGGTTTTTTCGGAATCTACCATCTGTGCATAGCTTGATATCGGCAGTAGGAAAAATATAAATGCGTAAATGTATTTTTTTGTCATTCTGATTCTAGCTGGTTATACCGCTGTGTTTTAACAGCGCTTCAATTGTTGGCTCACGACCGCGAAAACAACGAAACGATTCTATCGCTGGCCTGGAACCACCCATTTCCAATATACAATTTAAAAATCTTCGCCCTGTTGTTGTATTAAAGATTCCTTCTTCTTCAAAAGCTGCGAATGCGTCTGCGGATAAAACTTCAGCCCATTTGTAACTATAATAACCAGCTGCATAGCCACCTGCAAATATATGCGAAAAACCATTTTGAAATCGGTTTTCTGCTGGCGTATTAACCACCGAAATCCGTGATCGAACCTGATCCAGGATTTCCTGGATATCTGCTGCTGAATCAACTTCGATTTGCTGATGCAGATGAATATCAAATAGCGAAAATTCAATCTGCCTGAGCATTTGTAGCGCACTCTGAAAATTTTTCGCCGCTGTCATTTTATCGAAAAGAGAATCGGGTAATATTTCTCCGCTCTGATAATGCCGGGCAAACATCGCCAGCGCCTGTTTCTGCCAGCAATAGTTTTCCATAAACTGACTCGGCAATTCGACTGCGTCCCACTCAACTCCATTGATGCCTGCAACATCCGGAACATCAATGCGTGTGAGCATATGATGTAGCCCATGACCGAATTCGTGAAACAGTGTGATGACTTCGTCATGCGTGAACAAAGCGGGTTCATCACCAATTGGCGGCGTTAAGTTACAGGTCAAATAGGCGACAGGCAGCTGTAGCTGGTCATTAATTTTGTAACGATTAATACATTCATCCATCCAGGCGCCGCCGCGTTTGTTTTCACGCGCGTATAAATCCAGGTAAAACCGGCCGATGATACTGCCTTGTGTATCCCTGATTTGATAAAACCTGACCATCGGATCCCATACATCGATATCTGAATCGATCTGTTCGATATCAATTCCATAGAGCTTTTTTACTATTTCAAACAGGCCGGCTATAACCGCATTGTCGGAAAAATAGGGTTTTAATTCTTCATCCGATATCTGATAACGCTGTTGTTTAAGCTTTTCACTATAATAAGGACCGTCCCATGCCTGTAATTCTCCTTCGAATCCGAGCGATTCGGCGAACTGCTGACGGTTTTCTACTTCTTTAAGCGCCGCTGCTCTGGAACGTTCGGCGAGATCCTCGAGGAACTGTACGACATCATTCACCGATCCTGCCATTTTAGTTTCGAGTGAGTATTCAGCATAGTTCTGGAAACCGAGAATTACTGACTTTTCCTGTCTTTTAGACACAATTTCGACCATGTTAGCCGCATTATTCCACTTTTTGTCGGTAAATCCCTGATCCGAAGCTCGCGTAGTATAGGCCTGATAAATCGCCTTCCTCAATGCCCGATTGTCGGCATAGGTGATAACCGCAATATAACAGGGCATATCGAGTGTAATGCGATAACCCTGATAATCTTTCTGTACCGCCAGCTGCTGCATCATCGCCAGTGCATATTCGGGCAACCCTTCTAGTTCTGATTTATTATCGATTAACATTTGCCATGACTGACCTGCGTCGAGCAGGTTGTTTTCGAAACTCGATTGCAGTTCCGAGAGGTCTTTCTGCAATTGCTGATAGCGTTGGCGCGACTCTCCTTCGAGATCAACACCGCCGAGTTGAAAGTGCTTAAGCGAATCGGTAATGGTCTTTTGCTGTGCCGTATCGAGTTGAGTAAAGGTCGCTGAGTCCTTTATTTGCTTTATTTTATCGTACAGGGCTCGATTCTGGCTGATTTCGGTTGAATACTCACTGAGCAAAGGCAAACACTGGTTATAAGCCTGCCGAAGTTCGTCACCACTCTTTACCGAATTTAAATGCCGTACCGGTGACCAGGCCCTGCTCAGGCGATCATCAATCAATGCAAGCGGATTCATCAGGCTATTCCAGTCGGCCTGATCTTCTGCAATGAGTCGTTTTATCGATAAGCGATTATCATCGAGAATTTTTTCAATAGCTGGCTGAACCAGGTCTGGCTTAATCTGATTAAACGCCGGTAATTCTTTCGGTTCGAGCAACGGGTTGTTCAAAGACTTACCTCTATTCGAGATTTATAACTGGAAAAACCATACCAATACACAAATTTTACAGTGGAGCTGGTATGATTCCTCGAGCGTGATTTTTATTTATATATCCAGATTGTTGACATTCAAGGCATTGGATTCGATAAAATTACGCCGCGGCTCCACCTGATCACCCATTAGTGTAGTAAAAACTTCATCGGCAGCGATAGCATCCTCGATTCTCACCTGAAGCAGACGACGGTTATCTGGATCCATCGTGGTTTCCCATAACTGATCAGGATTCATCTCTCCCAGACCTTTATAGCGCTGTATATTAAGCCCCTTCCGAGCTTCTTTCATGAGCCAGTCATAGGCCTCACTGAATTTTGTCACCGGGTGGTTACGTTCGCCACGAGTAACGCTTGAATTCTCGCCAAACATATCACCGGCCTGTTCGACAAATTGGGCAATAGCCTGGTAGTCGGCTCCATTGAAAAAATCGGCAGATAATTTATTTCGACTCGTTAAGCCGTGCATACGTTTGTTTATTTCAATGCCGTATTGATTGCTATCTTCGTCACTTATTACACTTACCCGATAAGAAATAGAAGGATCACTCTTTGAATTGATCAAGCCATTCAATGTATCACACCATTCCTGCATCGCACTCGCATCGAGTAAGCTGGATTCATTTAAGGCAGGCAAATCGATTAGCTCTAGAAGAACTTCTGGCATAATATTTTGCTGCAGGCGTTCGAATATAGCCAGGATAGTAATATACTGCCTGGCCAGATTTTCCAGTGCCAGATCGGCGACCGGTGGCAATCCCTCATCCAGCAACAACTGTGCGCCTTCGATAGCGAGCTGTAATAAGTAACCATTGAGTTCCTTATCGTCTTTTACATAGCGCTCCTGTTTGCCTTTTTTGACCTTGTATAGCGGTGGTTGTGCGATATAAACATGCCCCCGCTCAACCAGCTCGTGCATCTGGCGATAAAAGAAAGTCAGCAATAGTGTACGAATATGCGAACCGTCGACATCCGCATCGGTCATGATAATAATATGGTGATAGCGCAGTTTATCAATATCGAATTCTTCACGTCCTATTCCACAGCCGAGCGCAGTAATCAGCGTACCGACTTCGGCCGACTGCAACATCTTATCGAAGCGTGCTTTTTCAACGTTCAAAATCTTGCCTTTCAACGGCAATATTGCCTGGGTTCTTCTATTACGCCCCTGTTTCGCTGAACCACCGGCAGAATCACCCTCCACCAGGTATATTTCAGAAAGTCCCGGATCTTTCTCCTGACAATCCGCTAATTTACCCGGTAAACCGGCAATATCCAGTGCTCCCTTTCGACGGGTCATTTCCCTGGCTTTACGCGCAGCCTCTCTTGCGCGGGCCGCTTCGACTATTTTAGAGGTTATCGATTTCGCATCGGCAGGATTTTCCTGCAGAAAATCTTTCAGACTTTCGCCTACCGCTGACTCTACAATGCCTTTTATTTCAGAGGACACCAGCTTATCCTTGGTCTGCGATGAAAATTTAGGATCGGGCACTTTCACCGATAATACCGCTGTTAATCCTTCTCGAGCATCATCTCCACCGGTGCTTACTTTATCTTTCTTCACCTGCGCACTATTTTCCATGTATTGATTTAAGGTTCTGGTTAATGCCGTACGAAATCCGGACAAATGGGTTCCGCCATCTCGCTGTGGAATATTATTGGTAAAACAGAAAATATTTTCCTGGTAAGAGTCGTTCCATTGCATAGAGACTTCTATCCCGACATCCTGCAACTCCATTTGCATGTTTATGACTTTTTCGTGAATAGGTGTTTTATTTTTATTGAGATGTTCCACAAAAGCTCGTATACCACCCTCGTACTCGAAGACATCTTCTTTGTTAGAACGTTCGTCGATTAAGTGGATGCGTACCCCAGAATTCAGGAAAGACAGTTCTCTCAGGCGTTTTGCAAGAATATCGTAATGAAACTCTATATCGCTAAATATTTCTGTACTGGGCAAAAAACGTAATTCGGTGCCTGTTTGCTCGGTGTCCTTAATCGGTTTTAAATCCCCCTGGGGTACACCTCTCAGATACTCCTGCACATAAACCTTACCTTCGCGCTTGATACGCAGTGACAAGGTTGCCGATAATGCATTGACTACTGAAATACCTACCCCATGCAAGCCACCAGAAACCTTATAGGAGTTGTCATCGAATTTCCCACCTGCATGTAATACAGTAAGAATTACCTCTGCTGCTGACCGCCCCTCTTCTTCATGAATATCGACAGGAATACCCCGACCATCATCTTTTACGGAGATCGAATCATCGGTATGTATAATAACTTTTATCTCAGAACAATGTCCCGCCAGCGCTTCGTCGATAGAATTATCAACGGCTTCAAATACCATGTGGTGGAGTCCGGTTCCGTCATCGGTATCACCGATATACATGCCCGGACGCTTACGCACAGCATCCAGTCCTTTTAGCACCTGAATGCTATTAGAATCGTAGTTTGACATTGAATTTTCTAACTGAATTTTCGAGGTTTTATCATACCATGTTCCACGTGAAACATTTTGAATTCTTTTCCCTTGATGGCCGCAGGAATACCCTGGCTAATATTGGTAATAAAGGTCTGCAAATTAATACTCGATAATGCCGAATATATGATGCTTTCTGACATTTCATCGATTTCAGCTTTTAGATCATCGATCAATAATATCGTTGGATTTTTCCTGTAGCTCGATACAATTTTCAATACGGCTATTAATAACACTAGAGTCAAACGCTTCAACTGACCTCGCGATAGAACATCTTTTACAGGACGACCTTGCGATAGAATAATGATGTTGTCTCTATGCACGCCCTGCCCGGTGTAACCGCTTCGGATATCTCTTTGCCTGTTTACCTGTAATGACTCGAGAAGCCCCTGAGATATATTCCAGCCTGGCTGATACTCGAGAGAGATATCCATCTCTCCTAGCAATTCACCTAGTTCAGCAACCAAAATAGCGGCAATATTTTCACAATATTTCCCACGTAGATAGCTCAAAACGGTAGATGGTTCTACAATAAAATCATCCCAGTACTCAAGTAAATGCAAATCCCGACGGTCCTTCAGCAACTTATTTCGTTGCCGTAATGCATGCCTGAAATTAAGCCAGTTCTGGTTATACGATTGTTCCACGTGAAACAAACACCAATCCAGATATCGTCTTCTAAACTCTGGGGGTCCTGTAAGTAATTCGAATGTGTCTGTATTAAATATCTTGACTGGCGTCAGTCGGGCCAACTCGGATTGACGACTTATTGATTCCCCATTAACGCGAATATCCAGCCTCTTATCGGACTTTGATAGACCGGCTTTATAATTTTCATATTTCCCAAATATCAGAAAACGGTTGCTTTCATGACTGATACACTTCACCAGATGATGCTGTCGAAATGACTGCGCCTGGCAACATATGTGAATGGCCTCTAGAAGACTGGTTTTCCCAGAACCATTCTCGCCATATATCAGGTTTATGCCTGGATGAAAATCAAGTGTTGTGCTTTGCAGATTTCTGAAATCAGTCAGACTTAACTGACACAGAGACATTTATATACCAATCACTTTAATGCTACAGGCGCATTGGCATAACGACATAAAGGCTGTTGGAATCCTCACTATCGCAGATGATACAGCTACTGTTGGAATCTTTTAATTTCACTAAGACCTTCTCAGAGTCGAGTACGTTCAGCACATCGATAAGATAGGTAACGTTAAACCCGATTTCCATGTCTGAATCCTTATATTCAACGGTTAATTCTTCTTCCGCTTCTTCCTGATCAGGATTATTGGCCTGAATAGAAAGATTATCGTTAGTAAGAATTAATCGAATTCCACGATATTTCTCATTTGACAAAATGGAAATACGACTCAATGTCTGTTTTAAAGATTCTCTGTTTACTTCGATAATTCGGTTACCGTCTACAGGTATAACACGTTTATATTCCGGAAACTTACCGTCGATTAACTTTGACGTAAAAGTTAATGAATCAGTTTTAATACGAATATGGTTCTTACTTAATGTTATTTCGGCTGGGCTATCGCTATTATCCAGTAACCTGGATAACTCGATAACACCTTTCCGTGGAACAATTATCTGCTTATCTTCACTAATTCCTATGTCGGTTTGATACTCGCTTAGCGCCAGTCTATGGCCATCGGTTGCGACTAGCTTAATCCTGTCTGGTGATAACTCTACCAGTATTCCATTGAGGTAATATCGAACATCCTGCTGCGCCATAGCAAAAGCTGTACTGTCAAAAAGCAGTTTTAACTGTTTCTGAGGCAAGCTAAACGATTGCAGCGGATCAATATCATCTAACCCTGGGAATTCGCTCGCTGGTAGAGATGCCAGTGTGAAACGACTTCTTCCAGAAGTTAAAGTAACTTTGGTTTCCTCAATGTGGAATTCAATCGATGAATCATCGGGTAACGCCTTACATATATCGAGTAGCTTTCGCGCAGGTAAAGTCGTCTGGAATTCCGCAGAATTACTCCCTGTGAGCGGTGAAACCATTTCAATTTCAAGATCAGTTGCTGTAATCGTCAATTCACTTTCATTTGAACGTAATAATATATTACCCAGGATAGGTAATGTCTGTCTTCGTTCAACAGCACCGATAACATTTTGTAAAGGACTTAGTATATCTTCCCTTTTAATAATAGTTTTCATATATATATAATATTGTTATTACTGGTAAACTGACTAAATGTTTAAAAAAAAGAAATTTATAATGTTTTCAATAACTTAGAATACAATACAAGCCTTTTATATATAACATTAGTCTATTAATAAACTGTGAATATAAAAAGGATAAGTTTGCCCTGAATTAACTTCACATATTTATCCACAGATTACTCACACCTTTACAAATAAAATACCACGAAAAATAAAACAAGCCTAGTTACTCAGAATGCGTTGCATATTTTCGTAGTCTTCATCTATTCTTCGATCTTCCTGCCGCAACTCTTCAATTTTCCTGCAGGCGTGTAATACCGTCGTATGGTCTCGGCCTCCAAAAGCATTTCCGATCTCTGGTAAACTGTGTCGGGTCAGAGTTTTAGCTAATGCCATGGCCATTTGCCTGGGTCTGGTTATTGATCGAGTGCGTCTGTTCGATAGTAAATCAGCGATTCTGATTTTGTAATACTCCGCAACCAGTTTTTTGATCATATCGATTGTGACTGGTTTATCCTGCACTGCCAGTAATTCCTTTAGTGCCTGACGTGTGAACTCCTGAGTAATTGCCTGGCCGGTAAAACGCGAATGCGCAACTACCCGCTTCAGAGCACCTTCAAGTTCTCGGATGTTTGATTTAAAACGCTCGGCAATAAAGAAAGCAACATCATCGGGAACCTGAACATTAACCTGTTCAGCTTTACTGTTTAATATTGCTACGCGTGTTTCAAGATCCGCAGGTTTTATGTCTACCGCCAGACCCCAGCCAAGCCTCGATCGTATTCTGTCTTCCAGCCCCTCTATTTCTTTTGGATACCTGTCACAGGTAATAACCATTTGTGAACTGGCTTCATAGAGGGAGTTGAAAGTGTGAAAAAATTCTTCCTGTGATCTGCTCTTGTCTGCCAGAAACTGTATATCGTCAATGAGTAGCGCATCGAGGCTGCGGTATGAGTTCTTAAACTCATTCATTTTGCTATGTTGTAGCGCCTTGACCATATCGGATACAAAGCGTTCACAGTTAACATAGAGGATATTCGCCTTAGGATTATTTTGCTTTATCTGATTACCGATGGCATGCATTAAATGGGTTTTACCCAGGCCTACACCGCCATAGATATATAACGGGTTGTACTCCGAGCCCGGATTATTGCTAATTTGAATAGCCGCTGCGCGTGCTAGTTGATTCGATTTTCCTTCGACAAAGTTATTGAATGCCTGTTGCTCACTTAATCCAGTGGATTTCTTTTCAACTGGCGTTGTCCGGCTTAACGATGGTTTCCCCGGTGATTCAACAGATCTATTCTGAGAGCCAATAGTGAGGCTTACAGTAATAGATTTACTATCGTCGAGACTGCTAACAAGTTCACGAATGCGATCAAGAAAGTGCTTTCTCACCCAGTCCATTACAAAACGGTTAGGTGCAAGCAGCTTGAGGGTATTGAGTTCCTGCTCTACCTGTAAGGGTAATATCCAGGTATTTAGTTGCTGTTCGCTTATCTCTGCTTCAAGACAGGAAATGCATTGTTGCCAGATTGAATCCAAAATATAAGCCGTTTTACCAGTATCAGTGAGTTAATTGAATGACTTCAAGAGAGTTCGATATAGTATACTTATCCACAACTGGAGCAAAGATAATTACGCCAATTAATTCAGTCATTTCGGATTAAAAAGAAGTCATTTGACACGAAAGCAGAAAATAAAATGCATAAGTGTATGAAATAACTGCGAATAGTGATATTTGCTATTGACGTAGGCAATTAGTACAAGTAAATTGTCGCGCCTTGTTGAAATCGACAGGCAGTATAAACCGAGGCCCCTGACATGAAACGTACATTCCAGCCAAGTAATCTGAAGCGCGCCAGAACGCATGGTTTTCGCGCTCGTATGCAAACACGAGGCGGTCGAAGTGTCATTAAGGCTCGTCGCGCCAAAGGCAGGGCTCGTCTGACACCCTAACACGTGCAAGTTCGGGCCGGGGAATCTTACCCCAGGCAAAATAGATTAACGCGTGCAATAGATTACAGACAGGTATTCGAGAACAATTTTCGCCAGGGTGATGTCAATATAACGATCCTGGTTAGAAATGAGCCGGGGTCTTTAGCAAGGCTTGGTTTTGCTATCGCGAAGAAACAAATTCCTAAAGCGATTCAGAGAAATCGGCTGAAAAGAGTTTTACGCGAAAGCTTTCGTAAAAATAAATACCGGCTGCCAGATCACGATATGGTTATCATGGTACGTCGGTCTATTTTGAAACTCGACCCGGCACTGCTAAACAGCAGTCTGGAAAAACACTGGAACGCAGTCATTAAGCAATGCAAAAAGTCCTGATTGTAATTATTAAAATCTACCAGTATCTGCTCAGTCCATGGCTGGGTAATCAATGTCGGTTTACCCCCAGTTGTTCGCATTATGCTATTGAAGCAATCGAGTGCCATGGTGCGATAAAAGGTTCATTGCTTAGTTTAAAGCGTCTGATGAGTTGTCATCCCTGGCATGTTGGCGGTCATGATCCGGTTCCACAGTGTCCATCTTCTTCAAATATAAATCCGGCACCGAGTAAGTCTCATGGATAATTCGCGATTGTTTCTGTTTGCAGCTCTGGTTTTCGTCGGCATGTTATTGTGGCAGCAATGGCAGGCTGACTACGGTCCCCAACCGGTTGAAATCAAGCAAACCGATGTCACTCATACTCAAACAGAAAACACAGCTAATAATTTGCCGGAAATGGATGACTTACCGGATCAGGCAGAAAATACCGCAACAACATACAATAACGAGATTTCACAGGCTGAAGATGGAAGCCTGTCACGCAGCCAGCTAATAACCGTTGAAACCGATGTCATTAGAGCGCAAATAGACACCCTCGGCGGAGTACTGCGTTCTCTAAAACTCAGGAAATTTCCGGTTTCTCTCGACCAACCAGATGAATTACTTGAAATCGTGCACAGTCAGAGTAATTCGGTTTATCTGCTGCAAAGTGGTTTGCGCAACAAAGAGAATACCGCTCCGACGCATTACAGTCTGTACAGCTCCGCACAAAGCGAATATCAGCTCGAATCAGGCAGAGACGAATTAATCGTTCCGTTAGTCTGGCGCGAAAATGGAATCGAGGTCGTTAAAACTTACCATTTTAAGCGTGGCAATTATCTCGTCGATGTCAAACACGAGGTGACAAACCAGTCTGATGTGCCCTGGCAGGGTGCTCAATACAGACAGATCCAGCGATCCAGGCCTTTGGAAGAATCGCGAATTCTTTATACCTACACCGGTTCTGTCTATTACAACGAGGCAGTCAAATACGAAAAAGTCGATTTTGACGACATGGAAGATGCTCAACTCAAGGTTCAGTCAAGTGGCGGCTGGATTGCGATGTTGCAGCATTACTTTTTATCGGCCTGGATACCCGATCAAACCGAAACCAATCTGGTTTACTCTATCGCTAACACAGGTCGCCAACCGTCGACATACACTATTGGCCTGCGATCTGAAAACAGGCAGGCTTCACCAGGAGAAAGCATAGAATTCAGCAGTCAGATGTTTGTTGGTCCGAAGATTGTTAATCGGCTCGAAGAAATTTCGCCGGGTCTGGAATTGACGGTTGATTATGGTGTGCTGACCTTTATTTCCAAACCGCTTTACTGGTTATTGTCGTTTTATCAGAGTTATGTCGGTAACTGGGGTCTGGCAATCATATTATTGACCCTGACTATTAAAGCGGGATTTTACAAGTTATCGGAAACCAGTTATCGCTCTATGGCGAGAATGCGTAAGGTTGCCCCCCGTATGAAAACCCTGAAAGAGCGTTACGGTGACGATCGCCAGAAACTCAATCAGGCCATGATGGAGCTATATAAAACCGAAAAAATAAATCCAATGGGAGGCTGTTTACCGATACTTATTCAGATTCCAGTATTTATCGCGCTTTACTGGGCGCTTCTGGAAAGTGTCGATTTACGACAGGCCCCTTTTATTTTCTGGATTAAGGATCTGTCTGTGATGGATCCGTATTTCGTTTTGCCGGTTATTATGGGCGTCAGCATGCTAATACAGCAGAAGTTGAATCCTGCACCACCTGACCCGATTCAGGCCAAGGTGATGATGGCTTTACCGTTTGTTTTCACCATATTTTTCGCATTCTTCCCATCGGGTCTGGTGCTTTACTGGGTTATCAACAACATTCTTTCAATCACGCAACAATGGATAATAACCAAACGCATAGAGGCTGGAGGTAAATAAGCTGGCACCTGGCCGGTAGCAACTAGCATGCAAAATCAGGACACCATTGCCGCGATAGCAACAGCTGCCGGGGTTAGTGGCATTGGTATTATTCGCGTTTCAGGTCCGCAATCGCTTCAGGTTGGTGAAAAACTAACCGCCAGTAAACTACCCGTTAAACATGTCCTGTTCCGACATTTTTACGATAATAGTCAAATAGTGCTCGACCATGGCATTTGTTTTTACTGTCCTGCCCCGCATTCCTTTACTGGTGAAGATGTTGTTGAAATACAGGCACATGGTGGTCCGATATTACTCGATATGCTACTCGAGCGAATATGCCAGCTTGGTGCGCGTCTGTCGCGGCCCGGAGAATTTTCCGAGCGCGCATTTGTAAACGATAAAATAGATCTGGCGCAGGCCGAGGCTATTGCCGATTTAATCGAGTCCGGCAGCAGAGCAGCAGCGCGCGCGGCAATGCGATCTCTACAGGGTGATTTTTCGAATCAGATAAATCATCTGGTGGCAGATATCGTACACCTCAGAAGTTATGTTGAAGCAGCGCTTGATTTTGCCGAAGAAGAAATTGATTTCCTCTCCGATAAAAAAATTGGAAAACAACTACAGGCCTGCCAGGCTACTGTTGTACATATTTTAAAGAGAGCTCAACAGGGGCGGATTCTCAAAGAAGGCATTAACCTGGTGCTGGCCGGTTTACCCAATGCGGGAAAATCCAGCTTACTCAATTATCTTGCCGGTTTCGAAGCCGCTATTGTAACTGATGTCCCAGGTACTACTCGCGATGTCCTGCGCGAGCACATTTCGCTCAAAGGCATACCATTGCATGTTCATGATACTGCCGGTTTGCAGGACACCAGTAATCCGGTTGAGCAGGAAGGTATCAAACGTGCGTGGCTGGAAATCCATCGGGCTGATATCATATTGTTACTGGTTGATTCGACGCCTGGTATTACTGCAGCCGATGAAGCCATTATCAAACAGTTAACGTCGTTAAACTATCAGCTGGTGTATAGCAAGGCGGACCTGATAGCAGAAAATATCGTCAGGCAATCTGACGGCTTGTATATTTCTACGCGAGACGGTTATGGCATGCCGGCCCTAATTGATCGAATCACCAGTAATCAGATTGACTACAACCGGGATGACCAGATAATTCTTGCGCGTCACCGTCATATCGAGGCTTTGCAACAGGCCCAGATAAGCCTCGATCAGGCGAACCACATTTTTACTGAAACCGGGTCGGGCGAACTCATGGCAGAAGACTTACGTATTGCACAGCAGCAGCTTAGTGAAATTACTGGTGAATTTACCACGGATGATTTACTTGGAAATATTTTTTCAAGATTTTGTATCGGGAAATAGATCTACCTTACTACTGCTTAGTACTCAATATCCAGAAACGTTCGAGTTACTTTTTTGCATACCAGGTTCCTATTGATGTCATCCTCGGCGAGAGATACGAATTCCGACCATTCCGGATAAGGCTCCTCGTATCCGAAGTTAATATAGAACTGACGGGTGTCGTTCCAGGTATCTCGCGTGTAGGTCAATAACGCACTGATATCGGAACAACTGGCGGTACCGATTCCAATTTCCTTGAACTCATTCATGAGTGCAATGTTTATTTCCATCGCGTTGACACCTTGCTCCTCATCACATTTGAGTAGCATGTAACCTTTATCTGGTGGTCCTACATAGTCCCGGTAGATATCATCACAATAGTTACGTGCCGTGCTTATTTTTTTTTCAAGATTAGCGATTTTCTTCCCGGTGCACTCGACGTATTTCTCGCTGCTCATTTCTTGCATATTGTCGGCAACATATGTACAAAACATTTCCGGATTCCGGTAGGCTGCGATGGTGGTTTCGGCTACACCAGAGTATTTGTCTACTACCTCTTCACAGCCTGTCAGAAATAATGAAACAAGCGGTACGATCAAATATTTATGATATCTCATTGTTTTCACAATCCCTCGTTGAACTAACCCGTCATTAAGCTACTCCACATTCAAAAATTCTGCAATGCCCAGGCGATAGAATAAATTTATCCTCGGTGGCTTTCTAATAAATCAGGTTTGTCATGGAGCGATTAAGATGTTTAAGTAGATGTAGGTTGTCATAGGTCGAATAGCCACATTTTGTCCATTGGTTATATCAATCAAAGTTCTGAACTTGAAGCACAAATTCCGATATTGTGCTTACCGGTAGCACTACGTTGTATCCAATATAAATGATAGTTAGGATGTCGAAATCTAAATGGTAACTAAGGAAGTATGACCGATCTTAAGCATTCAATTTGAGAGTCCAGATGATAAAAAAGGTGGTAGTTCAAAATGAATGAAAACACGGAACCGGTAGTTCTAGCGCTGACCGGGCAAATGCCGTTTGTGGTGATTGCTAGTTCGATTGCTGCGTTTGTGATTTCGCTCTCCGCTTTATGGTTTTATCGGCGGGCAGTACTCAAGGCCATGAGCCGATGTATTGGTACGGGCAAATTTCCAAATGTATCTGCTGCTACCGATCGATCTATTAAGCATACAGAAGACCTGGGCGAATTATCTCTGTTGGTTAGCGGTACCGACGCTGAGTTTTCATCTCCTGGTAACTCAATATTGAAACGAGCACACAGGTTCACGCGGCGCAATGCATTAATATATACGATGGCTGGAGTTGTTTTTACCCTGATTATAACTGTCGCTGTGCTTTGGTCATCGGGTATAACGATTCTATCGGTACGATTTCTCATGGTGTTCTGGGTATACGGTTGGCCGGTTGTGCTTACTCTGGGTTTTTTAGCGGCTTATAGTCGTCGTGAATTGTTGCAAATGTATGGGGGCTATTTTGCGGGACTTGTGCTGCTGTCAGTTTGGGCCCTGACTCGGAGTATCAACCTGACCCTAGAGCAAATTGTGCTTCTTTGGGCCATTACTAACTTACCGCCGACATTTTTGATGTATGCTTTTCTGGCCCGACCGATTCGAGCGGTAGGCCCATTGGTCCTGGTACTCATGCTCACATCAATTACCGGCGCGGTATTGGCACTAGCCCTAGTCGATAGTAACGAAAGTTTGTTACGCATTATTGTGGGATTTACTTTTGAGGTTGGTCTCAATGCCTTAATCACATTTTTTGCAATATTAATGATTGGTTTTCTGTTGTTCGGTATGCTGGGTTGGTTTCTACTGGGGTTCATTCGTCGGGGTTATCTAAGCAAGCGGTTGAATGATGAGTCGATTATGCTGGATGCAATTTGGTTGTTGTTCGCAGTGTTTGCCTCCATGGGTCTGGCATTCGAAGGAATTTGGTGGACTCTATCGGGCATAGTGGCATTTATCAGTTTTAAGCTTGTTGTAAATACAGGATTTCGATTCGCCACCCATTCACCCCAAGTTTCAACAACCAGCGCTCAGTTACTTCTACTCAGAGTATTTTCCTTAGGCAAACGCAGCGAAAATTTATTCGATCCAATTACAAAACTGTGGCGTTACATAGGAAACGTAAACCTGATAGCAGGACCGGATCTTGTTACTACTACAGTTGAACCGCATGAGTTCCTAAGTTTTGTCAGTGGCGGACTCAATCGTTTGTTCATTAGTGGAGCGGATGACATGCAGCAGAGAATGTCTGATCTGGATGAGGTGGCGGATTTTGACGGACGTTTTCGTATCCATGATTTTTTTTGCTACGCTGATACATGGAAACTAGCCCTTACTTCATTAGTTAAACGTTGTGATGTAGTTCTGATGGATTTACGCGGATTATGTCCGAAAAACAACGGATGTGTGTATGAACTTAATGAGCTTATTAACGCAGCACCTCTGCAACAGGTAGTACTGGTAATCGATAATACAACTGATTATTCATTTCTGGAAAACACGTTAAAGCAAATGTGGCAAGACATACGTGCCGATTCACCCAACATATCTTTATCAGTAGCCAAAATAAAC
>JAAEOZ010000391.1 GCA_024222685.1 Gammaproteobacteria bacterium
AACGACAAAATCGATTATCTAACAGAATTAGGGGCCGATTACGTTGTCAATTACAAGGACGAGGATCGCATCCAACAAGTGATGTCGATCTCCGAAGGTAAGGGAGTCAGTCGTATAGTTGAAAGTTCCTTCGGGGCAAATATCGACTTCGATGCAGCCGTGCTTGCAGATGAAGGAGTTATAGCGGCATTCGGTTTTGATGACGTAGGTTCTCAGTCAATGCCACACTTTCCCCTCATGCTTAAAAATGCTTTGCTACGCTACATCGCTATCTTCTTTATGAGTAATGAAGCCAAAGAAGCAACATTTGGCCAGATAAACCAACAGCTTTCGACAGGTAATATTCAGCACCACATTGGGCACACTTTCGCATTCGATGAACTTCCAGATGCCCACCAGGCGATTGAAACCAGGAAAATCCCTGGAGCGGTATTAGTTAGTATCGAGGAATCTTGAAATGAATAAAAACGTCTTTATCGTCAACGGCCACCAGAAATGGGAGATTTCGCCAGGTCGACTGAATCAAACCTTAGTCGATATTGCAAACGAGAAACTGAGTGTAAAAGGGTACGATATACACAAAACCTGTATCGAAGATGATTGGGATATAGAGAATGAGATCGACAACATGGTTCGGGCCGATATTGTGTTGTTTCAATTCCCGGTCTTTTGGTTCGGTGTGCCCTGGGGTCTGAA
>JAAEOZ010000392.1 GCA_024222685.1 Gammaproteobacteria bacterium
AACCAGTTCCAGTATTGCCACTTGTAAGTTCAATAACAGGCTGACCTGGTTTTAATAAGCCTTCATTTTCCGCATCTTCAATAATCTGGCGGGCAATCCGATCCTTTTTTGAGTAACCGGGATTGAGAAATTCAAGTTTCGCAACAATACGACCATCGAGATTTTGTGTAAGCCTGCTGAGCTCAACGACAGGTGTATTGCCAATTGCTTCAATTGCTGATCGGAGTAAGTGTTTTTCTCGGCTCATCTATCAAGCTCTATTCAAGTTGTTGATAATGTGCTTTTTTTGAGACCTAGTCAGAGTCTCCTAGCAGTTACCGGTCATGACTGAAGCACCTCCAGGATGCAGGTATCCGGTACAGCTGCCATCGCTCATCAGACCGCCGCCGATTGTATTCCGGTTATAGCCTGAACTTTGGCTACCGGCAGCGACGCCCAGGTTAAAAATCGCGGGGCCATCCTCAAACCCACCAATGAGCTGGGCGTTCATCCAATAGCGTCCTTTAATTACAACGCCGTATATCTGCTGTAAATTGTCTAATTCCTTTATATGTATTTCTCGACCATTTATGAATACACCGGTACCGCCTCCCGAAGAAGCCGCCTGAAGATCTCCACCAAGGTTAAGATTTGGCAAAATCTGGCCGGTACTGGGTCCTCCGAGCAATCCCCATAATCCGGATACTCGGTCGTACCAGTAGTTTCCCGCCGGAATTCCACCGTAATATTGAATTAACGCACCACCCTGCTGCGAATCTAATTCCTGCCCGTTTACGATAATGGGGCCACCAGAAATTTCATGGTAAGCAAAGACCGATACACTCGCGAGCAAGGTGAGCATCGCAATGCCCGATATTCCAAAAAGTCTAGGATTCACAACATACCTCCGGGATTCAGGGAGAATAATTTTCTTTCTCCTGGGATCAATGGTTACTTGAGCATAAAAAGCACAACTGACATGTTACTCACCTGGCAATTCCAGGCAAACGATTGTTTTAATAGCAATCAGGCCGACACAAATTATTTAATGTTTGCAGGCAATACAGGAGCAATTGCTTGCCGTCCTTACGGCCCATCCAGCGGATGTCCAAAAATGCTGCAGGCGTTTAGACGCACTGGGAATTGCTCCAGCATTCCCGCCTGGGCCTGCCCCATGAGCATCGCGAGTGTTTTGGGTATCCCTGGCGGTCAACCCGATACGCGGATTCTCATCCACACCAACTACGCCAAATAAAAAAGCCCCACCTAAAAAGGTGAGGCTGTTTTATTTGGTGGAGACGGCGACTACCGAATAAAACATTTAAGTAATTGAAAATAAAAGAGTTAGTTAATTATTCGAACTTGAGTTGCCCCTAAAAATGCCCCCGTATGTATGGCTTGACTATGGGCTTTGTCATCAATCGACATACCGAAAACCAGATTATCCAGGTATTTGAAATGTTCCACGAATGACTTCGGTTTTCCTTGTAGGGAACTGAACTCGCGTTTTAAAAAAAAACATTAGGGACAACCTAGTGTACGTCGTCAAACCAGCCTGGTTAGGCCTCGTACCCCGGCAATACTCAACCGGCGGTAAGCAGCGATTGCTCGGCATTAGTAAACGAGGTGATAGCTATCTTCGATCACTCC
The DNA here is from genome assembly GCA_024222685.1 of Gammaproteobacteria bacterium. Lineage (GTDB taxonomy): Bacteria > Pseudomonadota > Gammaproteobacteria. The sequence goes on from JAAEOZ010000392.1 coordinate 1,630, forward strand.
TGGTTCAAGGTGCCATTTCAGCCATGACGCGAAGTAAAAATC
>JAAEOZ010000393.1 GCA_024222685.1 Gammaproteobacteria bacterium
CGACAACACATCGTCAACCACTGCGGCGGTCATGATTCCGGTCGCTGCCGTGGATTTATGCATCAAATCACTGCGCAGACTCATCATGGTTAAGCTAACCGCAGTTGCAGTCATGGTCAGGCCCCATAACATGGCGGAGTTATGGTCGTATCCGAACAAATTGGCGGTACCGTAACCGGCCATGAATGGAAATGCCGCACCAATCAGTGCCACTCCGAGACTTCGCTTCAGACCCTGAGAAAAGCGATTGATATCTTCCTCGAGACCGAGGGCAAACATGATAAAGACGATGCCCCACTCCCCAATTGTTTCTAAAAATACGTTGTGTGTCGGCAATAAACCAAGATTAGTTAGTAGGGCACCTGCAACAATCAACCACAATACATCGACGGTACCGGTTTTCTTGCTAATCAGTTTGGAAACAACCACCACCGCGAAAATAATGGCCGAATACTCCCAAATCGAAAATCCAGTTGTTTCATGCATAGCGAGGTCCTCGGATAATTGGTACAAAAGTAACAACGGGAGTAACTGAGCATTGTGTGTTAATTCTTATTCTGGTCACTAACGTGATACAGATTGAGATGCAGTTCCGTCTGTTATTAATCTTGTCTGATTATAAATTGTTAGTTGCTATTAAAACATATTTCAGTTGATTCTCGAATTACAGAATCCGGCGCTGGCCAAACAGCACAACGGCACGACGCCAACAACACGAGGACAAACACTCTCCCAAGTCCAGACCCCGAATACGGAATACTCATCTCCGTGATGTTAATTTTTCTGATACTCCAACAATATTAACCCCACTCATTACCAGCGACTTCTGACGGTATCGACGATCAATCAATTCTAATGCCTGTTTAAACTCACCAATTAATCGCTGCTGAGTACCATTAATACTTTGTTCAAAATACACAACTTCACAAAGCACCGGTTTTACCAGGCACTGCATAACTCTGACTATCGACAAGTACAATTTCATATTGATCGAGAGCCTGCGCATCGACGTAATTGTAATCGCGTACTTCGCTGTCACCGATGATTTCACTGCGGCCGTGAACGGCTGCGGAATAAAACAAACCTTCGGTCGATTCTCGCAGTATGATTAGATCGGTATTCGCCGCCGGGTTCAATATCAACCCCTGTTTGTTGATAATA
>JAAEOZ010000394.1 GCA_024222685.1 Gammaproteobacteria bacterium
CGACAGCCTTGGTGAAAGTATTCATCATAATATACTTGGTGGGCAACCGCCCTTTTCGACGATCCAGATGGCGTTTCTGTCCCATACTCACTCCGATCACTTTGACCCGACTATTACGAGAGACTTCCTTCGGAAACATCCTGAAACCACCCTGGCGTCCTCGCCGCAGGTTATGCGAATAGTCAGAGAGGGGTTCGCCGGATATCCTCAGATCAAGAATCAGTTAAAACAGCTCAAGATCAAGAAGGGAGGGATTAAATCCATAAGCTTCCCAGGGATAAAAGGGAGCTATGTCGAGTCAAGCCACGCTGTGAGTTCAGTGATTCCGGACCGCGTAATAGGACTTTTGGTACATTTCGGAAATAAGAAGATATTTTATCTCGGCGAATCTGAAATGACCTCGGATATCTGGCAACATCGGGACTTTAAATCTATCGGCATTGATGTGGCCATATTACCGTATTGGACATTCAAGGAAGAGGCAACAAGAAAAGTCCTTGCTGAGCACATTGCCCCACAAAAAATTATTGTGACGTCGGATGTAGGTCATTGGGAAAAGAGTGAATTTGAAAAAATACTCAGGAAGTACCCGAAAGTAATTTTCCTGCATACAGTCATGCAGTCGATCGAGGTGGAGTAGATAGCGGAAGCCGTTCTTCCTGGTTCCGGTAACGATTTCGCCATTTATCACCCGTTCATTAAGGTTCGCTTTACGATTTTATTGGTAGCAAATTATAACTAAACCCCATGCGTACCCGAATAACCACTTCTGGAAAACGGCTGCCAGGCTTTCAGGGAGTTTTCTGCCGGTTTAAATATCTCCACTAACAAAGGGTAACAGGGCGTTGAATCATCGGAATGACTACTGCCACAATTACCTCCCGGACAGGCGGATAGATCGCCGAGTAAGTTGATTTCTGCAAAAAATTCGATGAAGTCACCGGGTCTTACCGGGCTCGCTTTCATGAAATACTGGTGCGTATCCAGGGTGAAGCCGGTACACATGAATACATTGAGTACGTCGTGTACATGAGGTTCTGCTTCAGCAGTGCTAACACCCAGTTCGGCGGCTAATGCCCGAGTCAGGTTGGAGTGACAGCAATAGTGATAATCGACTCCGCTAAGCATATGGTTGGTGTAAGGGTCGCAGCGCGTACCGATGACATCGTGTACACCTGCACCATCTTCATCCCAGCCATACCAGCCCAGTGTGTCGTGGGTAATAGTGGCCATCGGCCGTAGGCCTGGCAAATTACTCCATAGGCGATCACCGCTGCTGACATGGCTGGCGTGGAGCTGTCGCGTCTTGCCACTGAAAAAGCGTTCATTTAAATCATCGGCGTTCCATAAGTTTAAATCCCCGACCTGCGAACCTTCAATGCTGACAATCCTGAATAGATGTCCAGCAGCTACACGGAATGTCGAAGCGTCTCTCGGCTGCACGATGACTTCATCAATTTTCTCCATATCTGCACGTGCATTGTCATAAAGGCTAGCGTCGTAAGCGGGTAGTTTGTCGACCGTATAACAGATAACAGGTTTTGCCTGTTTGCGTTTGGCGGCATCGGCAGGGGCTGAATAAGTCACTTTCTTACCTCGTTTAATTGTCGTTTTATTATAGTCACAGTGTGGAGTTAACTGGTAGCATCTATTTACTCGGGAGTTATTAATAAATGACCAAAGTAGCCCAGCCCGGCGCCAGCTGGTCTGACATTCTATCTCGCAAATATGCTTCGAAAATTCTCACGCTGGTATTAGCGGTATGGTTACATGCGTCAAATTCGATGCTGACATCGACGACTATGCCCGGCGCTGTCAGTGAGATCGGCGGCCTTAATCTGCTGCACTGGACATTTTCACTTTATCTGGTCGGTTCGATTATAGCCGGTGCCAGTATCAGTATTATTGTGATGCGTACCAGCATACGTAACGCTATGATCGGTGCAGCGCTGGTATATGCTATTGGTGCGGCAATTGTTGCGCTAGCACCTGACATGATTATTGTGCTGCCCGGTCGAGTATTACAGGGGCTGGGTGGCGGTGCTTTGATGGGTTTAGTTTATGTTTCTCAGGAACGATTTTTCCCG
>JAAEOZ010000395.1 GCA_024222685.1 Gammaproteobacteria bacterium
CGGCAGTGTTACTGCCTGCCTGATAACCTGGTTTGTAAATTCCAAACCCGATGCCATGGTTACAGTGAATGGTTTGCTGGCGGGTCTCGTTTCGGTTACTGCGTCCTGCCCGGTAATTACAGCTCCCGCCGCAGTGTTCAGCGGCGGTTTCGGCGCATTGATTTATCTGGGCCTGGCAAACTGCCTGAACAGAAACAAGGTAGATGATGTGGTAGATGCGGTGCCGGTGCATTTGGGTCCCGGGATATGGGGCACACTCAGCGTTGCATTATTGGCAAGTCCTGAATTATGGCAGGGCGAATTGAACCGTTGGCATCAATTACAGATACAGGGAGTGGGCGTCATCGCTATCGGCGCTTTCTGCTTCCCGGTCAGTTACGTCTTATTGTGGCTAATCAATCGCTTTCAACCCATGCGTGTTAGTCAGCAGATGGAATTAGATGGCCTGGATACCAGTGAGCTGGGGATAGGAAATGCCATGATAGATTTGGCGAGACAAATGGAAGAACAACGGGAACAAGGCAATTTTACCAAACCGATTATAAGCGATAACCTCAACGGTACCAGCAGCATAGTACGAGCTTACAATCATGTTATCAGCTCGATTAATCAAAACACAGTGAGACTGCAAACAGAGGTTGCCAATCGCGAAATCGTGCAACAAAAATTGGAGGAAGGCACAAACGAGTTACAGCGCTCCAATCAGGAACTGGAACGTTTTGCTTCCATTGCTGCACATGATTTACAAGAGCCGCTGCGCAAGATCCTTGCCTTTGGTGACCGCCTGGTTGCGCGATGCGACAATCTGGATGAGCGCGGACAGGATTATCTGCAGCGAATGCAGGGGGCTGCAAAACGCATGCAAAGCCTGATTGGCGATTTGTTGACATTCTCTCGGGTTACCCGACAGGCGAATAAGCTGGAAAATGTCGATATGATGAAGATCATGGACGACATTCTTGACGATATGGAAATACGTATTCGGCAGGAGTCGGCGAAAGTAGAAATAGGAGTACTACCTGATATTCTGGCCGACAAAACTCAAATGCGCCAGGTATTCCAGAACCTGATTAGTAATGCACTCAAATTTCATCAGCAGGATATTGACCCAATCGTAACAATACATTGCCGGTCGGTTGCTGACATTGATGCTTCATCGGAGACTTCCGATTCCTCCGAACCGGGATTCCATTGTTTCGATGTCGTTGATAATGGTATCGGTTTCGACGAGCAATACAAAGAAAAGATATTTGACACGTTTCAACGTTTACATGGACGTTCGGAATACGAGGGTAACGGTATTGGTTTATCTATTGTGCTTAAGATAATTACGAATCATGGCGGCAAAATATGGGCTGATAGCGAAGTCGGGAAAGGCACGACGTTTTTTATCACATTACCCAAAGCCACAACAGTTAAGGAGGAAATCAACTATGTCCGAGCAAATTAGGCAAAAATCCGCCAAGAGCATTCTGCTTGCAGAAGATGATCCGGATGACCGGATGCTGGTTGTGGAGGCCTTTGAGGAGGCGAAAATCCGCAATGATTTAAATATCGTAAAGGATGGCCAGGAATTAATGGACTATCTCAATCAAGAAGGAATATACAGCGAACCGGGTTCGGCTCCCCGGCCTGGAATAATACTGCTGGATCTCAATATGCCGAGAAAAGACGGAACCGCGGCATTGGAGGAAATCAAACGCTCCCCTCAACTATGGTTTATTCCCGTTGTGGTGTTGACGACTTCCAGTGTCGACGAAGACATTATCCGCAGTTACAACCTGGGAGTAAATTCCTTTATTACCAAGCCCGTTACCTATGAAAATTTGCTACGCATGGTAAATACACTGAAAGAATATTGGTTTGACCTGGTTTCCCTACCCCCAGACACAGATTAAAACGAACCATGAGAAATTCCAAACTAAAAGTCTTGATCATCGATGACGATGAAGACGATTTTTTGATAACGAGTGACTACCTAAATGAAATAGAACATGTCACCATCGAGGTAGAACACGCACCAACCTACAAAACCGGAGTTCAGTTTGTCAATCAATGGCGACATGATCTTTATATCGTAGATTATATGCTTGGTCCAAGGAATGGTTTAGAGCTTTTGGCTGAAGTGGATGCCGTACAGGCGCGCTTGCCTATCATCATGTTAACCGGTACGGATGATGAAAAGGTCGATCATGCTGCCCTGGATGC
>JAAEOZ010000396.1 GCA_024222685.1 Gammaproteobacteria bacterium
AGCTTAACCTGTAATAGCGCCAGACGACTGGCTAATCTGGTGAATGATATGCTGGATTATTCCCGTCTGGTACATAGCGACCTGGTGCTGAATAAGCAGCTAGTGGATTTGAATTCACTGGTCAGCATGGTGGTAGAGGTAATGTCGCAGTTGATCAGCCACAAACCGCTTCGACTGCTAAATAGTATTCCTGATAATTTGCCGGCAGTAATTGGTGATGCGGATCGGCTACAGCAAATACTCTATAATCTGGTCGGTAATGCCATTAGGTATACAGAACAGGGACAGGTTGAAATTTATGCTAAGTTACAGGGTGATCGAGTGTCTGTTTGTGTATCTGATTCTGGCAAAGGTATCGCAGCGGATCAACTCGAGGTTATTTTTCTTCCTTTCGAGCATGTTGGCAACTTCGAAAACCAGAGCAGTGGCCTGGGATTAGGGCTTAGTCGGAAACTGATTGAACTGCATGGTGGTGAACTCAATGTTGTATCTACTCCAGGTGAGGGTAGTCGGTTTTGTTTTGACCTGCCTGGAGTGAAAGCAGCTAAATCGAAACCTACTATCAAAAGGATTGATCGCAGTAGTGAATGGGTCAAAAGGCAAATTCAATCTGAACCCAGTTTACTTTACACGGTTGATAGACGCGCTGCTTCATCCAGATTGCTAAGTCATATTTTAGTGGTAGATGATGATGTGGTAAATATTCAGCTGCTTACTAATTATTTAACGTCAGCAGATATGACGGTGACTACTGCCAGAAGTGGTCAGGAAGCCTTGCGACATGTCGAACTTGGCGAGAAATTCAATTTAGTATTGCTGGATATCCTGATGCCTGGTATGAATGGCTATGAGGTATGCAGGCTACTGCGCAGGTATTTTTCGATTACTGAGCTTCCAGTGGTTATGCTAACTGTCAGAGATGAGCAAAAGGATCTGGTACGAGGTCTGGGCTGTGGTGCTAATGACTATCTGATCAAACCTTTTTCCAGGGAAGAATTGCTAGCCAGGGTTCGGGCACAGTTGAGTATTCAGACCGCTCACCATACTCTGTTAGAAAATCAACGACTTAACCGTGAAGTCGAACAACGCCAGGAAACTGAGCATAATTTAAGAATGATGCAACAGCGATTAGGTGCCTTGCTGGACTCTGTGCCGGAAATGGTATTGGCTATAAACGAAAATGCCGAGTTAAATTTTTGCAATCAGGAATTTGAGCAGGTGACAAAATATCGAAGCAAGGATTTATTAGGTAAATCACCCAATCATCTTCTTACCGAGGAAAGCCAACAGCAGCTTCGACAGTGGTTAGACGTGATGCGCGAAAACGGAGCACTCATATCTGAGCAACTGGACGTCATTTACTCGAATCATCAACAGCATCAACATTTCGTGCAACCCAAAGTGCTTGAACTTGAAGAAGAGCAATTGTTGATGTTGATCGCCTATCCCGATTCGAATGGTGAAACGATGCAAAACGCGGTTGCA
>JAAEOZ010000397.1 GCA_024222685.1 Gammaproteobacteria bacterium
CGGACAATAACTGACATAGTCACTGCGCTGGAAAAGGTCCATTTGCACATCAGAGCGCGGGAAATACACTACCGGTGCGAGGCGAGTTTCCTGTAACACCATTGTCCGGGTGCTATCGGCCAGCGTAATGTCATTGAGCACCGCCCGTACCCGGCGTGTTTCCGGTTCGAATGAAAATCTATAGTGGGGGGATACCGAAGATGTATCCGCTAGGGGATCGTCCATATACGCCATTTTCCCATATTTTCATGCCACCCGTATACCCTGTGGAGTTTATTGGTACCGGGCATTACTTTCTGGAAATAGAAAAATTGAAGTGGGTCAGGAAATTGCATAATACTTTGCATTACATAGCATTATGCAATACTATTGCCGTATGAAAGATGAAACCTTCACTAAATGGCTATCGCAACTACGCAAAGGTTATCTTGAGCTCTGCGTGTTACTTATTTTAAAGAAACGGCACTCCTCTTATGGTTTCGAACTATTGCAGGTTTTTGAAAAAGCCGGCATCGAATTAAACGAGGGTACGCTCTATCCCCTGCTTAATCGAATGTATAAAAATGGCTGGCTGGAATCCAGATGGGAGACACCCACCGATGGTGGTCATCCCCGACGGTTTTATGAACTAAGTGGCAACGGTGAACTACAGCTCCCACGCATGATGAGTGCCTTCTCGCAGAACCAGAAGTCGCTCAATAATCTTATGGAACTAAAATGAACAATGATCAGTATCTCTCTATTTTGAAAAAACGATTGTCTGCAATGGATAAAAGCTCTCGAGACGAGATTTTGCTGGAAATCAATAGTCATGCAGATGCCCTGGGTGGTAGTAGTGAGTCGCTATTTGAGCGATTTGGCGATCCCGTTATCCTCGCTAAACAATACCTTGAAGATGAACCACTAAAATCATCAGCCTCGAAAAAAGTAAAAGGCATCGGTAAATATATTCTGACTGCCATAGGAGTAGTAGCTTCTATTTTATTAGCCGGTTTAGTTATTCTATATAATATTTACACGGGTGACGATTTTGACTATGCGGATGAACAGTCACCGCAACTTTCCCTGGACAGTGCCGAGTGGCAAACCATGGACTGGTCACAGGCGATGACGCTGGAAGTGGAACAATCAAAAGTTGTATTCTACTGGAATAATCGAAATCTCCTTGCCTGGAACTGCAAGGGTAGGAATACAATACCCCTGAATCACCAGGGGAAAATTAAAATCAAGCAATCCAGTTGCCTGGTATCGTTGCCTAACCAGAAAACACTATTACAAACGAGACAGTCCAGTATTGTGGTGGTACGGCCACAGGCTCCGCTTGAAATAGAAATTAATCAATCCAGTTTGCGTATCGCTGAAAATGAGGCTGGTTATCGATACGCCATCGAAAGAGTGCGCAGCGAAATGGATAATTTCATGTCCAGCGATTCAGCCGAGATTGAAATTCAGATCGCGGCTATGGAATCGACCATCAGTAAATATTCCTACTAGTTTAATCGGGCCAGGCTGAACCCCTGCTCGTTGGCTTCGCCGATGGTAAACCTAGTAGATGCCTGCCGCAAAGCAGCAATTCCAGCACCGGACTAACGACTTTCTATATTCTTCAGGATTAATATGTAGAAAGTAATTTTGCGAAACGGAAATTTACCTGCAAATCTCTTTCAAAGCCACCTTCCTGGTCAAGTTCCCTGGTAATACTTATCTGCATCTGTGTTGTTTTATCCAGGAAATGAAATGCCGAAATTCTAAGCTCTGAGTAGTCAGTTGCGAATCCGTTAGCTACCCCGTCTATATACTGTTTACCTTTCCAGTATTTCGCCAGGCCGATAGCCATTATTGTCGCTGGGTTGAAATGGTAAGACAAAAATGATTGAAGCTGGTAAGACTCACTCTGTGACAAACTGCCACTACGACCCAGTTCATCTTTATAATCTTTGTTGTCACCGAACCATTGAACATCGGCATATAGTGAAAAATTATAGCCGCTCCCTAACCCTTGCTCCAAACCTAACTGAAGATCGGCCTTCCAACGGTTTTCACCTACGTTAACAAGTTGTCCTTCCTCATAGTTTCCTGTTGGAATCCAGAGCCAGGGAGTTAATCCGAAATAAGTTCCGTAATCTTTGCTCGGCCGGTTTACTAGCCATACAGTTGAGCCAATACTGATATCACCTAGCCCGCTTGAACTGGCAAGTGGCAATCCTCCAGGTACTACTTCGAGCGAGCCATCATATATTTTGGCATATGGAATAACAATCTGGGGGTTGATAACAAAGCTCCCAATATTCCAATAGTGCACGACACGAGTAGCACCACCAACTGAGTTAAGGCTGGCATCGAAGCTGGAACCGTCTGTTTGCCTGACACCGTCTCGTTGCACATTTTGCAGGTATTGGGCAAAGATCACCGAACCTGGTGGTAAAGCGATATAATCACCAGCCTCGACTTCGACACCCGCCCGAGCAATGCAGGTAATCGATACTGAAAGAGCGAAAGCCAAAATAGCCCATAGGCTATAGTTCTTCTTCACTACTGTTCCCCATTAAATCTCATGAATCCAGCAGCCCCTGAGTTGCCGCTGTAATTACCGCCTGAGTGCGGCTGTCTACTGACAATTTCTGGTATATGGACGAAACGTGATTCTTTATCGTACCCACTGCAAGGTGAACAATATCGGCGATTTCCTGATTTCCCAGACCCCTGGCCATCAACTTTAGTATCTCGGTTTCTCTCAGGGTTAATTGCTCGCAGAGAGTTTTGTTTTCCAGCTCCTTACCATAGAGTGCTAGTTGTGGTAGCAATTGTTGATTGACATCAGGGTGTAGAACCACACCGCCATTGACAACCGTTTCAATTGCGCTGCTCAACTGATCTAGCGAAACATCTTTCAATAAATATCCCCTGGCGCCTGCTTGCAGACCTTTGATGATCAGTTGGGGCTCGTCGAAAGTTGTCAACAATATGACTGGTATATTTTGTTTCAGCCCATTGATCGCCTGCAGGGTATCAATACCCGACATGCCAGGCATGCGAACATCCATTAATAATACGTCTGGAGGATCAAGATGAATTGAGTCTAGTGCCTCTTTGCCGCTACTAGCCGACCCCATCACCTGGATGTTGTCGGAATAACTCAGTAGAGCACAAATGCCTTCCCGAATTAATGTCTGGTCGTCAACCACGTATACTTTTATCATAGCTCCGCCCTCAAAGGCAGAGTGATATCGATGGTAGTACCCTGATTTTTCCTGCTATACAATTTGAACTCTCCATTTAATGCGCTTATTCGCTCTCTAATACCGTTAAGGCCATTACCAAACTTGCATTCATCGGTTTCCATTCCGCAACCGTCGTCCCGAATGATCAATTGAATAGCTTCAGAGCAACCAGTGAGGCTTATTAAGATCGTCTCTGCCTTTGAATGCCGTATCGCATTGGTTGTACCTTCCTGTACACAACGCAACAGCGCCTCCGCATGATGGGGCTGATTAATATTAACATTGTTCATCTCAAGCCTGGCCGAGGGTTTTAAAATGCCCTCGACCATTCGTGTCAGGATCGATTTTAAATCATAGTTCCGCGGTTGCCGAATAAAGCTGACGGTTTCCCGCACGTCCGCCAGCAATTGCCTGGCATTGTCATGCAGAAGCTGTAATTTTTCTTTTAAGTTGCCGGTGGTTTCCAGAGTAAGCAACTCGGTCTGTATCGATAACCCTGTCAGCCCATGGCCGATTACATCATGCATATCGCGGGAGATACGGATGCGTTCGTCCTGTGCGGCAATTTGTAACAGCAGGTCCTGGGTGGCC
>JAAEOZ010000398.1 GCA_024222685.1 Gammaproteobacteria bacterium
GTCAACATGTATTTCGGCAGGCTAATGAGTTCATCGCAGTGAATGCTACTGTCATGTTTCAGACCTTCGTCGATTCCCACTGCAACTTGGGTTGAAAGGCCTTTGTAGGTCGTGTAAACGGGGGCACAAATAACCGTCGAGAATCGCGAATCTATTAGGATTTGGCGGCTGACAATAACAAATACTCGAAATTTTTTCGGATCACGCGACGATGGTCGTCTGACTCTATACAACTCACCCCGTCTCATAGCGGGACCTGATAAGTGAGTACATCTTCTGCTTCAGCGTTGAGAGAATCCGAATGCTTATTTATGAGTTCAAGATCCTTCCGCTCAGCCTCTTTTCGTGCCAACTGGGCAATAAACTTCCGCGCCGCAGTTTCAATGAATTCCGATCGGCTTCTGTACTCACCGATGTACAAATCGATAGCTTTAAGTACCTCGTTTGATAGTGTTATAGATGTCTTGATTTTCATACCACCAAAATACCGCCCTTGGTCGGCTCTGTCAATCTCTACTTCTATACAGCTGGACCGAACGCCTGCGTTCACCCGTCGGGTGGGGAACTGCGGCAGACTATGAAAACGCGCAAAATGGTGTCACATCTTGCATAGTGAATAAATGTTATCGTATTTA
>JAAEOZ010000399.1 GCA_024222685.1 Gammaproteobacteria bacterium
CTGCGGAACTCGGTAAAGGAATACAGCAAGCCACGGGCTGGTAACATTCCTTCGAAAATAAGGTAATTAACGGCGGGTTCCCCGCCGTTTTTGATTATGAAAAAGAATCTTCCATGTCCCTGCGATTCGGGTAATTTATTCGACTTATGTTGTGGGCTTATGCTGTCCGGGGAGTTGCCAGACACTGCCGAACAATTGATGCGCTCTCGCTATACTGCATTCACCCTGGACAACGAAGCCTATTTACTGGAAAGCTGGCACCGGAGTACCAGACCCAAAAGTTTAAACCTTGTTAATCAAAATAATATCAAGTGGGTTAGTTTGAAAATACTACGACATGAAACTGAAGAAACCACTGCCATCGTTGAGTTTATCGCCCGCTATAAAGTCAACGGCAAGGCTGAAAAAATCCATGAATTAAGCCGGTTCAGCAAAGAAGGCATCCAATGGTTTTATGTAGACGGTGATCAATACTGAATATCAATAATAATATACTGATGCACGCCTCCCGGCACCTGAACACTGACTTCTTCACCTAACTCCTGCTTCAACAGGGCTTTCGCGAGTGGCGAATCGATACTAATGTAATGATCTTCACGATCAAATTCATCGGGGCCGACAATCCGATAAACCCTGATTGAATCTTTTACGTCTTCGAGCTTTACCGTGGCGCCAAAGTAAACACGGTCAGCGTTCATCGGCTTCTGGTCAACCACTTTTAAATCAGGGAGGCGCTTCTGCAAATAGCGAATACGTCGATCGATTTCACCTAGCTCTTTCTTACGATAGATATACTCTGCGTTTTCCGAACGATCACCCTCGGCCGCAGCAGCCGATAATGCAGCTACGACTTGCCGTCTCCGCAGCCAGATCGCTTTCTGCTCAGCTTCCAGAATTTGCATACCTTGCGGAGTGATATAGGGAGACTTTTTCGGGGCAGGTTGGCGGTAGCGGCTCATACAAATTCAAAAAACTTTCTATCTTAAAATCAAAAAGTTAGCGTATTTTTAACAATTTTAACAGTAAAAATTCCTATCTAAATCCCATATGATTAGAGTACTGAAAACTCCAAGAGGAAGTTATTATGTATTCCAGTCTATACAAAAGGGAAAAAAATCTATCAATTCTGAGCCTGGCAATCGGTGCTGTGCTCTGTACCACTAGCGCTCAATCCGATCCCACTCTGCTGGGTGATGCATTTCTTGATCGATTAACAGCGGGCAGCAGTTCCCAACAAAGCGGCAGCGGTGGTGCAATTATTGGTAACAGTGCAACCGCTACACTTGACACCGCTGCTGCGGTAGATATTTCAGGTGAGGTCCAATCAGCGGCTGCGGCACTAAATCTGGTAAACGCCAGTGAAAGTACAGTCGCCAACGGTGTTAATGTCTGGGGTAACAAAATGTCCGCGCTCGATTCAGCAGACGTATCTGTAGCGCAAAGTAACGAAATTATTCAGGAGCAGAGACGCTCTGCCTCTATGCCAAACTACTCTCGTCCGGAAGCTGATACCTATCTGTCGGTGGTAACAACAGGCTCCGAAACTCATAACAATCAAATCACCGATATTAATAGTGTCACCGACGTGGCTCACATCACCAAACACGGTATAAACAGCAGTTCCGGCTCTGTGGATACCTCAATTGATGCGAGTACCGGCGGGCCAACCGACCCAAGAATCGAAACCAACACCGGTAAAGGTGTAGCAGTTGCCGGAACATTGGACGCACATCTTGATGGTGGTGAATTACAGGTTGGCTTGTCAGTCGGTGGTGGTATTACCGTTGCTCCTGATACCACTAGTGACGCATTTGGCGGCATGGACGTGACCCGCGAGGATGAAGATGCCACGGTATCAATTTATGGACGTATCATCATGCCAGAGCTGGATATTAATATCACCGGTGCAGGCTGTGGTGTTGCCATGGGCTCCTGTACTTCAGAAGGCTCATCCAATGTCACTGAAGACGACCTGACCGACCGCTCTACCCTGGTTTCGTTTGAGCATAGCGAGGTCGGTAATAGTGAGTATAGTGAAACTCGTATAGAGGAATATCGCTCACCATTTGAGCTAAGCGATGCACAGGCAGAATACATCGTTGTGGACGATTCCAGCCTGAGTGTTACTACCAGCTATGTACTCACAGTGTCCGGTTCAGCACAGTCCGGTGTGCGTGCTATGAATGTTGTTAATTCCGCAGGCAGCGCAGTTGCTAATGGTGTTAACGTAGCATTCTCTACCGCGATGGATGGTGGTAATCTCATGCAAACTAACCTGATCGCCCACAGCCGCTAAGGCATACATCACTATTTATGTCCTCCCTCTGTTAGCAGGGAGGACGTAATACTGCAAGGTAGATGGAAGGCCATACTCGTGATCCGGCATACCCTGACAATTTACAGTTTGCTGTCGCTTATCATACTTTTGGCAGTATCGAACAGCAGTAAAGCAATCGAGCTACTATCGGATGAACGGCTCGACCAGTTAACTGCAGGCGCTTCGATAACACCTCAATATGGTCAGAATCTTACACAGGGTGAGGTTGGCAACATAGATGTAGCCGATACCGTCTCGCTCGAAGTAAACGGTATTCATCATACCACTGCTGGAAATGAAATCATCGTATCAGCCGATAGCCAGGCGGAATTATTGATTAATCGGGTACTCCACCTCGGTGATTCAGCACAGGTCGATATAAAAGCATTAAGCATCTCGAACGCGGTTGCCAGTGACCTGGCCAATGCCATCAATGCATCAGCCAACCATCTGGATGAATCCTCTCGACTTTCTCAAATCAACAACACCAGTCAGGCCGAGCTCAATGTTGCCAGTATCGGTTTATCCAGATGGGAATCTGGTTATCGATTCGACCAACAGCAAAGCATCCATAATTCCAGCAGTGATAGTTCTAGCTTTCTGCAGGAAAGCCAGAGAAACTTTAACCACAAGCACACCGAACGCTACAACTCGGTAAATGTCGAAATTGAAAAGTATGATCCGCGTCTACTGCTTGGAGAAATAAAGGTCGGCACACCTAATACCGAACCTTTTACCTTAATTCCCGCCTATTCGGGGCCATGCTCAACCTTCGCCAAATCCTGTGCAGTACCGGTCGGCGATATTATCGATCCATTTGAGATTTTTGGTTTCATTCCTGATCGGGTCAACTACGAACATGGCTGGGAGCAAACAACACTTGAATTACCCGAATTTAATGCCAGTCTGGTTTCAGAATCGCTGACAAAAAAAGACCTGGTGATACGGCTTACGGCCGAACCACCTGTGATTGATCTGGGTGCTATTTATTTCAATACCCAAGCCGTTTTTGACGATGAAGATACCCCACGTGCAATCGATGTTAATTCCATCGACATACCTGCTACCGATTTCCCTTCGATCAATGTAGATATATCGGCACCAAATCCGTTGTATGGATTGGAGATGAGCATTAACAGTGGTTTTGCGCTAGCCGGCCAGGGTGAAATTAAAGGTGATTTCGGTAGTATCAATGGGCTGGCAACTGTTAACGTCACCAATACGCTGGAAAGCATATTTCCGATACAGCCCGTGACGGATGCAATTCAAGGTGGTATCGACCTGGTCAATGCGATTGATTTTCTGGATATTTTTCCTGATATACCGGGTCCAAAAGACTTCGACCTTGACCTTGTCATCGACATACCATTACAGATTGATTTAAATCCAGATAACCTCGATCTGAGCCACTCGGGTGACGTCAAAGTAGTAGAATCCGACCACCCATTTCATTTCATCTACGATGGCGTTTTCTGCTTTCAATTATTCGGTGAC
>JAAEOZ010000400.1 GCA_024222685.1 Gammaproteobacteria bacterium
AATTTTACCGGGCTAAATCCTGGAATATTAACCGAAACCACACCAGTTTTGCTTTGTATTTTACCAGCTTCAGCACTCAGATTTACTTCAAATCTATAGGGTTCAGGGTGACGTGCCTTAGCAAACTTTGTCGATTCGTATTGAATTTTCTCAGGCTGCTCTGAACTGAGTTCACCTACATGATAAAATTTTCCTTCTGGCATATCTAATCTCTCTTGCTGTCTAAATATTGAGTAAATTTTACCGTAAAAATTGATGATGATACTCGCCTATTGTGCACACATAGCAAGGGCAGCTATCTTGACAGGGTGTGTGAAAACTACCCTATCAGTAATTCCACCCTGACCACAGTTCGTCCAGAGCCAGGGTAACCAACGGTAAGCCTTTTTTGTTTTCTACGCCCTTTATCGATTTGAAAAAATATCGGTGCTCAGATCGTCGTAGAATTTGGGTTATAGCCGGATTTTTATGAAAACAAGGCTATGTGCCTTATGCCGCCATGGCCTCGATCAATTTATCAGGCCCAAGGATCGACATCATTCGTCGTAGGTTATAAGCCAGCACATGCAAACTCATTTCTGTACTGACATTTTTAAACCGTCTTGTCAGAAAATGAGTGGCACCCATCCAGCATTTAATCGTTCCAAACGGATGCTCAACCGTCTGTTTTCTGATGAGCACACTTTCCGGCATCGAAGATAATTGCTTTTCCATTTTCTCCAGCCGATTCTGATGTATCCAGCGAGTGATCCTACGAGGCTGCTTACTGTTTGAGCATTGCGGTTTCATTGAGCATACCCGACAAGTGGGATCATATGCCCAATACCGTT
This sequence comes from Gammaproteobacteria bacterium, assembly GCA_024222685.1. Lineage (GTDB taxonomy): Bacteria > Pseudomonadota > Gammaproteobacteria. The sequence goes on from JAAEOZ010000400.1 coordinate 831, forward strand.
TTAACATTTGCCCTTTCTCGACAGATGTGAATCGATAGGGCAATTCTTGTTTAGCGGGACAGATATATCTATCTCGGCCCGCATCGTATTCAAACCGGGAGCGGTTAAATATCCCTTTTTTATTACTGCCTGATGTATCCCCTTTTGGCACCAGTGGCGTCATACCTGCATCCTGAGTGTCTTTTATATCAGTACCACTAAAGTAGCCTTTGTCCGCGATCACTGTGATGTCCTTTTTACCCACGGCGTCCTGAGCCTTTTTAGCGATTCGGCATAGCTGATTTCGGTCAACGGTGTTGGTCACTTCATGCGTGATAATCAGGTGGTGTTTGGTATCAACAGCACTTTGTACATTGTAACAGACGGATCTGCTCATACCTTGTGTCACCAGGAGTCGAGAGTCAGGATCTGTGGTAGACACTTGATTATCAGGTTGATGATTAATTTCATCTTCCAGCGCCTTTAATTCAGCGAGCTTTTTCTTAAGTCCGTCAATCTTTTCTTCAATTGGCCTGTCATCTGCTACCCGACTTTCTTCCTGATCTTTAGTAGCAAGCTGTTTCAAATAGTCATCGATATGCTTTTCGACTCTCGCGATATGAAACTGTAGCTTTTTGGGTGTGTAATTATTTTCTTTACTGTTAACCGCCTTGAACTTACTACCATCAATCGTTACCAGCGTATCGGTGAACATATTCAATTGTCGGCAAAGGTTGATGAAGGTTCGACAGGTGTTTTTGATACCTTTGCCATTATCCTTTCTAAAATCAGCGATGGTTTTAAAGTCGGGTACCAGGCGTCGCATCAACCACATCAACTCAACATTACGACCCGCTTCCCGTTCCAGGCGACGCGATGACTGGATACGATTCAGATAACCATAAATAAATAGTTTAAGTAGGCTTGAGGGATGGTAACCGGGCCGACCTGTATCCGCAGATACTGTTTTAAACCCTAATTTGGAAAGATCTAAATTGTCGATAAATACATCAATAACTCGAACACTATTTTCTTCAGTGATGTAATCATCGAGTGCTTCTGGAAATAAGGTGACCTGGGCACGGTCTTCTCCTTCTATAAATCCAGTCATGATATTGGCCTACAGTTAGAATGACTTATTATAACTCTTACTGAGTTTTCACACAGCCTGTTGACAAACCGGACGAACTGTCTGATTTGATCGTACTCTTTGATAGGTATATATCAGATCGAGTTTGGGCTACTACAGATAAACACTCTCGCCAACGAGAAAAATCTATTCGGCCACCAAAAAACTTACCTGAAACTCCGCCCCCGGCTCACGATTCAACACATCGATCTTGCCATGCATGGCCGACACGAGTTGTTGCACCAACGCCAGGCCAATTCCTGTGCCAACAGTTTCCCGCGTCAATTCACTTTCACTGCGGTAAAACAGTTTAAATATCTTCCTGATCTGGTCTCTGGCAATACCGGGGCCATAGTCACGAACTGAAAACAGAATAGTATTCCGTTGCTGGCGGCAGCTTATTTCAACAAGTTTTTTCTCGGCATTGGCCGAAAACTTTATCGCATTATCAACCAGATTGATCATGATCTGAGTGAACCAGTCGCAATCGATATTAATCGACAGTTCTCTGCATTCATTACTACAGTCAAGCTTTAGCTGAAATCCGGCCTGTTGGAGTTGTGATTCGATACGCGGAGTAATCTCTTCTAAAAGCCTGTCTACGCTAAATTCGGATAGCTCGGCTTTATCATCGCGCCGTGTCATGCGAGCCAGTTGCAGGACATTATTGATCAATCGCGACAGGCGCTCACTCTCGAAAAATATAAAATCATAATACGACTTTCTCCGGGTTTCATCGGCCCAGCCTTCACGTAGCATCTCTCCATACATGCGAATTGATGTTAAGGGAGTTTTCAGCTCATGACTGACTGCCGATACAAAATCCTGTTGTTGTTGAGCCAGGTTAATCTGTCGTGCACCAAGACGAAACAACATGTAGGTACCAGCCAGCAATACCAACGCGAGTAGAAATGCACTCCAGATCACAATCTTGTTGCCTGCAGCAAGGGGTAATCGTGACAGGCTGTAAATAAGCTCCATTTCACTGAAAGGAGCCACCAGGCGAGTCTGATACAAAAGCTCCGACCCTTTTACACGGCTGCTAGAATAGTCGCGTGAAGATCGAGAACCAATTAGTCGAACAACATCTCCCTGATGCGACACAATTAAATCACTGACATCAGCCAGGCTGGATTCATAAAACGGCCCGACAATCAGGCTCTCAATAAATTTTTTCTGATCAAACAGCAGCCCCTGCACATAGCGTTCATTGCCATGCCAGACACGCCGGAATAACACGAAATGACCACTGTCGAGCAGGCTGAATTCGAGCAACTCTACTTCACTTTCAAAAGCTCGTATTCGTACCACCTGTTGCTTAGTTAGCAACGCCGAGACGTTGTCAGACTGAACTACATCCTGTTTCTCCGACTTGATTGATGTTGCTTCCGGCAAGAGTGTCTTTTCCGTACGTAATTTTCTATCTAAACGCTTCGGCTCTACTTCAGGTTCCTGCATATCCTTTAGCTGAGCAGCGACCTCATAACGATCGTCCAGCTCCAGATCGGCTACCCGCCCACCTGACTGCGTTGTTTTCGATTTCTGGCCGGAGCGCTTCCGTATGCTGCTTAGACTGTCAAAAACCGACAATCCAGATTCTTCTTCAACGGCTTCGGCAGCATATTCATTTAACCCCTGGATTATTTCTTTTACCGGAGCAGATGCTGCTGGGGCCTCTGCCGCCGCCCCGGCAAAATCTCTGGATGCCGCACTATCTAGCGCCGATGGTAATTGTTTTTTAACCAGTCGATTCTGGCTCAGAATTTGGCCGATTTTCTGTTCCTGATCAACCCTCTGTCTTAACTCATCTTCATCAATCAGAGAATTCTGGCTATCAGAATCAGGGACTGTAGGCGTTTGTAACTGACCCGAATTATCAACCTGAAAATAACCCAGCAACCCCGGTGAATCCGGCTCGGCCGGAAAATTTGAGAGTGGCGAACGCTGCAGGAAAGCAGTTTCTTCGCTACCGGTAATTTTAAAAAAGCTATAGTCCGAAAATGGCCTGCCCTGTTCGCGCCGGAGTATTTCCTGAAAGCGAGCATCTATCCGCAAACTCAGTTCTCGAGCCAGTTGCTGGTGTTGATGAAAGGCTTCCCACTTGAGTTGGCCATAGGCCTGGTACACCAGGGTTGCAGTCGGTGCTGCCAGCGCAACAAAGAAAACCAGCAACAATAGTTTCAGTTTTCGAACAGTCATGGATCTTCGACTAATAATCGATACCCGGCACCACGCACGGTTAGAATCACCTGAGGATCGGCTGGATCTACTTCTATTTTACGTCGTAGCTTTGCAATATGAATGTCGACCGTGCGTGTTTCAATATCCATATCGCTGGCGTATCCCCAGACTTTGGTCAAGAGTTCCTCACGGGATACCGGCCTGCCCGATTGTCTATTTAAGTATTGCAAAACATCGATTTCACGTCGTGTAAACAAGCCATCAGTACCTTCTATGCACAAATTTTCAGTATCAATGACAGCACCATTAATCAATGAAATCTGGCGCTGTTGCCGCTCACCTATGCCGCTCCGGCGCAATACCGCCTGGACCCGTAAAACCAGCTGAGTTACCGAAAACGGCTTGGCGACATAGTCATCTGCACCAAGAGTTAGTCCCTCCACAATATCTTCATCACTGGTCCTGGCAGTTAGCATGATGACGGCCTGCTGCCTGTCCTGTTGACGAATCTGATTGCAAATTTCGAATCCGTTTATACCGGGCAGCATGACGTCAAGCAGGATCAAATCGTATAGGCCACTCAAAGCCTTACGTAAACCTTCCTCACCGTGGTCAGCGTAATCAACCTCATAACCGTGAAACACAAAAACGTCGACCAACCCCGTTCGTATGGCTACCTCGTCTTCAACAATGAGAATGCGGGCTTTTTCTATCATCTTTAGATGCTAACACTCCTCGGCATCTGCTTTGTAAATTTTTTGTAAATCGACGTGCCAGAGTTTTACATAACCCGGTCTACATAGCTGCGAGTATATCAACCACACTATTGCCAATATCAACTCATAGCGAGGCAACATTATGGCACTTATCACACGACTCACACGTCTGTTCCAGGCCGATTTTCATGCGGTGCTGGATAGTATCGAAGAACCCGACATTCAGCTTAAACAGGCTATCCGGGAAATGGAGTTCGAATTGCAGCAGGAGCAACAGGCACTGGCTTTACTGCAACACGAGAGCGAACAACTGACAAACCTGATCATCGACCTGGAAAGCAAACTGGGTAACTTCGATGAAGAACTCGACATCTGCTTCAGCGCAAAGAAAGACGATCTGGCACGCGATCTGATACGTCGAAAACTCGAAGCAGAAACAACACGGACCGATGCCAGCAAGCAGTCCGGGCTGATCAATACCAGTATCGAAAAATGTCAGAAACGTCTTGTTGAACACCAACAGCAGCTAGACAACATGAAGCAGAAGCTCGGATTTCTGGTTACCGAAAAACAGGCTTCAGTTTCGACATACCGTGCTGTTCCGACTGACATCAACCTGCGTAATGAGGACATCGAAATTGCATTCCTGCGCGAAAAGCAACTGAGAGCAAAGTCATGAGACAGATAAGCATCCTGAATGGCATCGTATTCGCTATCATCATCAGTTTGTTAAGCGCTTTACTGATTAATCTACTACCACTGATATTCACCCTGGTAAGTAGTTACAGCCTGACGATTGCAGTACTTTCCCTGGCCTACCTGGTTTATCTGTGCCGTTACAGCGAGATTCGACAGGGCAGAATTATCATAATTGTCGCGGGGATAAGCATTAATCTCGCTGCCTGGTTATTTGAGTTTGATCTAATCACACAAACAGGCTTCAACCTTTCAACCATCTGGTTAGTCCGCTCGCTTTATTTCCATTCATCACTGCTCGCCGCGTTTCTCGATCTGCTACTGGTGATAATGGCTACCGGTGCAGGTACATGGGCATTGCTACAAACCGAGAGTTTGATAGCAGCAGCCTGGTGTTTCTTCCTCTGTCAGTCACTTTTCAGTGCAATCCCGGATTCATCTCGGTTTGCAAATAAAATCAGGCCTGACAGGAAGGACTCAGATCGCTTCCAGGCAGCACACCGAATTGCTCAGGATGCTGTGCGTAAACTTTCCCTAAATTAATTGACACGAGGATTTATTATGAAAACTAGAATTTTGACCCTGGCCCTGATAACCATAAGCGTAATCGGTATTGCTCTGTTTCCCTCATTGAACAGAGCCAAAACAATTACCAACGTCGACCCAGATGTTTCCGACCAGCAAAACCATCGTATCGAAGTTGTATTTGTGCTCGATACTACCAGCAGTATGAGCGGCCTGATTCAGGCAGCAAAGGAAAAGATCTGGTCTATAGCCAACACCATGGCCGCGGCCCAGCAGAGTCCTGATATAAAAATGGGTCTGGTTGCCTTCCGCGACCGCGGCGATAGCTATGTGACCAAAGTTCTCAAGCTTTCCCAGGATCTGGACTCTATGTACGTAAAACTCATGGACTTCAGAGCCCAGGGTGGTGGTGATACCCCGGAAAGTGTCAACCAGGCATTGTACGAAGCTGTAACTCGGATTTCCTGGAGTCAGGATAACGATGTTTATAAAGTAGTTTTCCTTATCGGAGACGCACCGCCACATATGGATTATACCGATGAAGTGAAATTCCCCCAGACACTGGAAATGGCGAAACGTAGAGGTATTGTTATTAACACTATTCAAAGCGGACAACAGCCTCAGACAGCACCGGTCTGGCAGCAGATAGCTCAACTCGGTAACGGTCGCTATTTTCAGGTGGAAAATTCGGGCAATGCTGTTGCCGTGAGTACACCATTTGACAAAAAGCTCTCCGAACTGGCCTCCAGCCTGGAAGACACAAGAATTTTCTATGGGGATGCCAGACAACGTAAGATCCAGGCTGAAAAAATTGATGCCGGCAAAAAACTGGAGAGAGAGTTATCCGAGGCAGCCCTGGCTCGACGCTCAACTTTTAACGCCAGCACCAGCGGTAAAGCAAATTTTCTCGGTGACAGTGAACTTGTCGATGCGTTGAGCAGTGGTCGTGTCGATCTTGATGATATTGCAGAGCAGGAATTACCGGAGACTCTCAAGGCAATGGCACCTGAAGAGCAGAAAGATTTTATTAAGCAGCAGGGTGCGCGCCGTGATCAGATAAAACAGGAAATAAGGAAATTATCAGATTCGCGTCAGCGTTACATCGAAGCACAGATCACTCCAGATACCGCAAAGGAATCTCTCGACGAAAAGATTTACAGCGCTATAAAAAATCAGGCCAAAGCAAAAGGACTGATATATGAAAGCGACAGTGCTGAATATTGAGATAACCAGACATCCATTAGCAAGACGCCAGAAATTTTATTTTCTTCAGTGCGGACAGCAATCGATCGATATCTGCCTTCTCATGGGCTGCCGACAGGGTTATTCGCAATCGCGCACTACCCTGCGGCACCGTCGGAGGACGAATAGCACTCACAAGAATACCCTGTTCAAATAGTCCATCACTGAGGGCTAATGCCCGAATATTATCACCAACGATGATGGGTTGAATCGGCGTGTTTGAGTCGGTTAATTCAAATCCCAGCCGAGACAAACCCTGGCGCAGATATTCAATTAACTCTGCCAGTTTGTGTCGTCGCCAGCTTTCACGTTCTACAAGATCCAGGCTGCACAAAGTCGCGGCCGAGATCGCGGGGGGAGAAGCAGTGGTGTAAATATAGGGCCGTGCCTGCTGAATCAGGGTTTCGATTAAATCATTACTGCCAGCAACAAAAGCACCCGAAGTGCCTATAGCCTTGCCCAGCGTTGCCATTAGAATTGGCACCTGATGCTGATCCAGATGCAGTGACTGTAACAGCCCTCCACCATTTTCCCCCAGCACACCGAAGCCATGGGCATCATCAACCATACAGCAGGTATCATGGCTCGCACATAGCGCGGAGATTTCTACTAAATCGGCACAATCGCCATCCATACTGAAAACACCGTCGGTCATTAACATAGATCTGGGGGCTGAAGCCGATTTTGTTAGTAGTGTTTGCAGATGCTTAACATCATTATGTCGATATCTGATTAGCCTGGCGCCACTGAGCTTCGCCCCATCAATCAAGGACGCATGATTCAGTCGGTCCTGATAGACGATATCCCTACGGCCGAGTAACGCCGAAGCAATCGCCAGATTCGCCATATAGCCATTGCTGAACAACAGCGCTCGATCCCGCCCGGTAAACTCAGCCAGGCGTTGTTCGCATTCATGGTGTAACTGACTGTGGCCATTGATTAAGTGCGCCGAACCACTACCCACGCCATAACTGCTTACAGCATCAACAAACGCCTGTTTAACATCGACGTGATTCGCCAGGCCAAGATAATCATTGCCACAAAATGACAGAACCCGTTTACCATCTATCACACCATAAACACCCTGTGCAGACGTATTGAGTCGTCGTTCTCGGTATAAACCGGCCTCGCGTTTTTTTACGAGCTCCGGCTTTAAATCGAACATGAGTCAGGCGGCGGCCGTCTCCGAAGCAGCATGATGTTGCTCGGCATTTGGTTTGATACCCAGTCGATCAAACAACTCCATATCTTTATTTTCTGCCGGGTTTGGAGTCGTAAGCAGTTTCTCACCATAGAAAATTGAATTTGCGCCCGCGAGAAAACACAAAGCCTGCAGTTCATCGGTCATATTGGTACGCCCTGCGGACAGTTTCACAGTGGATTTCGGCATGATAATGCGGGCCACAGCAATAGTGCGCACAAACTCAATCGGGTCGAGCACTTCGGTGCCATATAGTGGTGTATTTTCGACCTGAACCAGCAGATTAATCGGCACCGACTGGGGATGTTGTGGCAGGTTAGCGAGTTGCTGTAACAATGCAGCACGATCGAGATCGCTTTCACCCATACCGACAATACCGCCGCAGCAGACATTGATATTCTCAGCACGCACATTTTCCAGTGTATCGAGCCTGTCCTGATAAGTCCGCGTGGTAATTACTTCCTTATAGTACTCGGGCGAAGTGTCGAGATTATGGTTGTAATAATCCAGCCCGGCCGACTTGAGTTTCTGCGTCTGCTGGCGTGTCAGCATACCAAGCGTCACACAGGTCTCCATACCCAAATCCTTTACAACACTAATCATTTCGATAACTTTATCGAGGTTTTTTTCGGTTGGATTACGCCACGCAGCACCCATACAAAAACGGCTGGCACCGTTTTGTTTAGCGTTCAGTGCAGCCTGTTTAACTTCTTCAATCGGCAACAGGCGCTCATGCTCAAGATCGGTATCGTACCTGGCCGACTGCGGACAGTACGAGCAATCTTCAGGGCAGGCGCCGGTTTTAATGCTCAGCAGAGAACTGATCTGAACTGCATTTGGATCAAAACATTTACGATGAACAGTTTGCGCCTGAAACAATAAATCATTGAATGGTCTGGCAAAAAGCGCTTTAATCTCGTTTAGGGTCCAGTCGTGGCGGACATCATCTACCAGTTCGTTCATAATCTTCATCGGGCTCCTGGAAAACAGAACGCCAAGTCTATTGCAAGACAGGGAATAGTCAATGACAGTCAGCAGTTTTACCGCATCACTTGTTAACCGCATACTGGACCCGCGCCTCTGCCCGAGTTGTCAGCATCCTCTGACCGGCACCCATAAATTTTGTCCCGCCTGCTACCAGCGACTATTAAATGTAATCAATCCCTGCCGGCTCTGTGGACTGGAAAACCACAGCAACGATGATATTTGTGCAGCCTGCCTGTACGATCCACCACGTTGGCAGGCGATGATTGCACCCTGGCAGTATCGCGGCCTGACTCGTGACTTACTGTTGCAGCTGAAATTTTCAGAATCGCTTTACCTTGCGCATAGCCTTGTGAGCACCATTGCTGGACACTTTGACAGGAGCAGCAATCACCCCGAAGCATTGCTGCCGGTACCGTTACATCGAAACAGATTATTTGAACGAGGGTTTAATCAGGCCTTTGAAATCACCCGTATACTTTCATCTCAGCTCGGCATAAAGCTGGACTACAAAACCTTGACGCGTATTCGGGATACTGAAGCGCAGGCAGGTTTGAGCGCCAGCAAACGTGAAAAAAATATTCTCAAAGCTTTTGAATGTGCGCCAACAAATTATCGGCATGTCGCCCTGGTGGATGACATCATCACTACCGGTTCGACCGCCAATGAAATCACCAAAACTCTGCATCGTGCAGGGGTAGAAACCGTTGAAATCTGGGGACTGGCGAGGGTGGTGAAGTATTGAGCAATAGTCAAGGCCATTGTTCGACCAGAGTTTCCGCGGCCTAATTGACCTCTGTCAACACCACGGATTAATTATCACGGTAGCTTTATTGCTTCGGGTACTGGCAACTACTAGCGACAAATCGAATAGTCCGGGGAATAACTATTATGGGATTTCCAAAAGCACTCGTCTTTTTGCTTACTCTTTATGCACTGACATCCGCAGCAACAAATGCCGCGCCATCGGCACGAATTGTTACCGGCGACGTCATCGCAAATCGTACAGTAACTTTAGCGACACGTATCATGGGGCGGATTACCCGCGTGTATGCCACAGAAGGCGATTCGATCAGTGCTGATCAGGTGATTGTCGAAATCGATGATACCCAGTACCTTGCGCAGTTAAGATCGCAGGAGGCAGCAGTAGATCGTGCCAGGGCCGAAGTAACTCATCGCACACGAACCAGAAAACGCCTGCAGCAACTGAAGAAAACCAATGCGGTTGCACAGGATATCATCGATGAAGCGACTTATGGATTGCGGGTCGCCGAAGCCAGCCTGAAATCGGCGCTGGCTCAAATCGATGCAATCCATTCAACCCTGGCAGAAACACGTATCAAGGTTCCCTTCGATTCGGTGGTGATTAAAAAAATGGCAGAAATAGGGTTGGTGACGCAACCCGGTCATGCGCTTTATGAAATCCAGGATCAAAGTCGACTCAAATTCCGTGCTCGCGTTAAGGAGCGAGACCTGGCACATATTAAACTCAATGATCAGGCGCAGGTCACAATTGCCGTACTGGGCGATAAACCCGTCAATGCCACTGTTATCAGGATCATTCCAAATGGCGATGATCGCCATACTTTTATCGTCGAACTTGAACTGCCCAAACGTGTCGGACTCTATCCCGGTATGTTTGGCAAAGCGGTGTTCCAGTAAGGTTTTATCACAGGCCTTAATAATAGCATGAAACCGTTTCTTCGCTATTTCGCCCAACGGCATACACTGGCGAATGTTTTTACGCTAATGATTCTACTCATGGGCCTGGGCACCTTAACGCATATTCAGCGCGATAACTTCCCGAGCGTGGATCTGGCGCAAATGGTCATTACCACGCGTTACCCCGGCGCCTCACCACAGGATGTCGAGCTCAATGTCACAAACCAGATCGAAGAAGAACTCAAGGAAGTTGATGGTCTACAACGCGTCACTTCGTTTTCAATGGAAAATATTTCGGTAATCGATGTCAAAATCGACCTCGATACGCGGGACATAGATAAAGTCAAAACCGATATTCGTGATGCGATCTCGAGAACCTCCGGGCTCCCGCGTGAAGTCGATGAACAGCCGCAGATAATTGACATTACTACCGCAACTGCCATCCCGATTATCGAAGTCGGACTTAGCGGCGATATCGCCTACTCACAATTACGTGAGTATGCCCGGCGCGCCGAAAAATCGCTGGAAAATATCCCCGGAGTGGCAAGTCTGAGACGATTCGGTTACCTCGACCGGGAGATACGAATCGAGTTGCGCCAGGATGCAATGGAGGAATGGCAAGTTCCCGGGGCAAAGCTGGTTTCGGCCATCGCCAATCGAAATATCCGTGCCAGCGGTGGCTCGTTTGAATCTTATACCAATGAAAAAAATATCGTCACACTGGCACAGTTCGAGACTCCCGAGGAAGTCGAGGATGTCATCGTCGATGTTACCGCTGACGGTGCGCTGGTTCGGGTCGGTGACATCGCCATCGTAAAAGATGCATTCGAACCGGAAAAGGTTCGTTCACGAATGAAAGGCAAAAAGGCGATATCGTTTCTGGTGTATAAAAAAGAAACCGCCGATATCATCAGAACAGTAGACAGGATTAAGGCATTTGTCAGCGAAAACCAGCATCGTTTACCGCAGGGTGTGCGTATCGAGTATTCAAACGACGTTTCACAAAATGTCGAGAACCAGTTTAGCGTTGTCCTATCAAACGGCGCAATCGGCCTGATCCTGGTATTGATTACCTTAACCCTTTTTATAGATTTCCGTTCCGCCGTCTGGGTTGCGATGGGAATTCCTGTCGCCCTGCTCGGCACTATCTTCCTTTTGCCGATGTTCGGTGCTTACCTCGACTCCATAGCGCTAGGCGCGATGATCCTGGTAATCGGTATTATCGTCGATGACGGTATCATTGTTGCCGAGAATATCTGGCGATTTCGCGAACAGGGGAAGGCACCTCTGGAGGCTGCGGTAGAGGGCGCTTCGGCAGTATTTGCACCGGTCGTCACCACCCTTCTGACAACCGCACTGGCATTTGCCCCCATGTTTTTCATGAGTGGCACCCTGGGTGATTTCATCTTCGTCATTCCATTGGTAGTGCTGCTCGCGTTGCTGGTGTCTTTTTGCGAGATGACGATAGTGTTACCAGCACATCTAATTTGGGGTGTTAAACAGGGCAGTGTTTGCAGAACCCGCAAACCGTCCCGGCTGAATATCGAGGTGATTAAGCAAGCCTTCGGCCGCTTGCTCGAAAAGGTACTGAGATGGCGTTATGGGGTCATCACTCTGGCTTTTCTTGCACTATTCACCGCTTTTTCCTATGCAGCGCGTTATATGGATTTTGTTCTTTTTCCAACTCAGTCAGCAAACCGTATCTATGTATTGGCCGAATTGCCAACCGGGTCTTCGCTGGATCATACTGCCGATACTCTGCGTCAACTGGAGGCAAAGGTCGAAGCCCTGCCCAAAGGCGAAGTGGAATCCTATGTCACTCGCATCGGCAGCCATGGTGACTTCGGCAGAGGAGAAAATGAACACTGGGCAATAGTCGGTGTGTATCTGACCCCGTTTGCAACGCGCGAACGCGACGCCGATGAAATCGTCGAGGACCTGCGATTACGCAGTGAAGAAATCGATGAAATCACGCGACTGGTATTTGTCATCGACAGCGGCGGACCACCCGTGGGCCGACCCATCA
>JAAEOZ010000401.1 GCA_024222685.1 Gammaproteobacteria bacterium
ATCAATTATTATGAATCAAAGGGATGGGCTCGCACCGGACGCACGGATGCATTCGATGGTATGCATGTCCATACTATCGGCATCGCGAAAGAGATTGATGAAACAGAGGAGATAACTCGGCCACTAGACTAATATCAAACCACTCGCTACGCCTGCCATCTCTCAAGAACGGGCGCTTGTCAGCAACGCTCAAACGGCGATCTTCGGCCAACTTCGGACCTTAATTCCTTTTGGCTGTATAACTCCTGAAATCTGTGGGATATACAGACTCTGCCTATCACTGCTAGCAACTTATGGATATGTCAGATATGCGACATGAGAGCATAGCAGTCAAAATGAAATAGCTCTGCAGCAATTATGACAATTCTGTTTCTTTTGTGACTTTGCCCTAATAATACACTATACAAAACAGGCGGTTTTGGAATAAGGAATTTCCATCACATGGAGGGCTACTTTAAACACACTGGTTGCAAAGGAGGAAAAATCATGAAAAAGGCACCGCTTCTGATTGTCATGGTGTTTACTCTGCTATTGACAAATTGGGTGCCAATCGCTGCATCCCCAAACTATATTCAACGATTTGAACAGGAGATTGAACGGTTACGCAACAAGTTACAGATTCCTGGCCTGTCTGTCGCAATATTACAGAATCAGGAGATCATATTAGCTCGAGGTTTCGGCTATGCTGATCTCGAAAACTCGATCCCGGCAACTGAGCACACCCCGTACAACATAGCATCCCTCACAAAAGCCTTCTCGGCAGCGATCTTGATGCAACTGGTCGAGGCGGGTCAACTTGATCTGGACGTTGCGATGGCAGACATCCTGAAGGATACCCTTTTCCCTTTTCGCTTTCGGGGTGAGGTCATCCGCGGCTATGCCAACGTATGCGAGAAAATGGTGGAAATAGGCAAGCTTGAGTCTTTTCCCCTTGCACGCTTGTTTCAGGATTACCATGGTGCCACCGAACGGATTACCGTGAGGCACCACCTGACGCACACGTCACAGGGCGTGCCAGGCGAGACGTACCGTTACAACGGTTTGTTGTATGGATGGCTATCGCTGGTCGCGGAGGAAGTGTCGGGAAAACGTTTTGATGAGTTGCTTGTGACAAATATCATCGCCCCCCTTGGGATGTCCGGAACCATCCCTAGCATAAGCGACAGCCTCCGCGATCAGGTCCTGGCAGAGCGTACGAAATATTATCGGGTGAACGATGCCGGAGCCCTGGTTCCTTCAGCGTGGCCTTCGGAGGTAATGGTAAACCTCATCAAGATGGGTGATCTGGTAGCCGATTCTCTCGTCAATCTAAACGCTGGAGGTGGCATAATATCGACAGTGCTCGACCTGGCTAGGTTTGACATGGCGATGGACCGAAACGTGATTGTCTCGGAGGTGTCGAAAGCAGCAATGTTTACACCAACCCTCTCCAACAGCGGCCAATCCTTGCCTTACGGATTGGGCTGGATCGTACAGGATCTTAATGGTGCAAAGCTTATCTGGCACTATGGGTGGGCGCCTGACGCCTACTCGTCATTGATCCTGAAAGTGCCAGAGAAGGAACTAACGCTGATTCTTCTGGCAAACAGCGACGGGGCAAGCGCACCATTTAATCTCGGAGAGGGCAATGTGCTCAAGTCACCGTTTGCGACGACATTCATCAATCTGTTTACTGATATTGAGACATTACCGTAAGTTTCAGGAGTGTTGACAGTATATGAGGTTTTTCGGGAGTTTGGCTGCTAACAAGGGCGGGCAAAAGTAGCTTATCGCCAGTTTAGATGTCCGAAAAGGATCGGTTTCTGCCGCCCAGCTCCGAATATTGAGCGTCCGCTCTATGCATTTTCGAATACAAGAAAATAGCTAGGTGAAATCACATATAAACACGAGAAAAACAAGTACCGCCATATAGTTACAGCAGTTTGACTAATTCGAATAAATTTGGGGTTATATCGGGGGAATGCTGAAATAGCGCATTAATCATAAATACAACTTATAGGCTATGGCCAATCATTCATAATACTTAGTCGACCCTGAAAAAGTTATATAGTCAAAATCATAGTTAGTCACTGCGACCCAATCTCGCAAAGTATTTATCCATTAGCGCTATGCTTGGGATCAAGGCGAATTTTCAATGGTGAGAGACTTTCCATCCATAAAAATAATGGCCAAAAAAAGGCGATTAGCCATTTCTTTAGATTCCACGCAGTAGCGGCCATGAGCAGGTTGATTTCATCCCCGATAGTGCCTTTGAGAAAGTTCCTCGATAATCGAAAGTCTGACTTGAGGTGCCCGATGATCGGTTCTATGGCTGCCCGTCTTCTACACTGTTTTCGCTTCTTGTCGCGCTGATACCGATTGTCTCTTTTCAGTGGCTTTTTGGGTAACTGGATCTCTGTGCCATTGACCTGTTGCTTGCCTCGGTAGCCTCGATCACACACGGCGGTCTTCGCGGCCTTGCCCCTCGAGGTTTCGATATGCTCTAACACTTCCGGCAAGGTATGACTGTCATGCATATTCTGCTGATGACTGACCACGCCGATAATGAGGTTGCCTTTGGCGGTGCTGGCGATGGAGACTTTATTACCGTATTCATATTGCTTGTGGTCTTTGCCTTTGGCGATACAGTACACCTGCGGTTCATGCAGGGAGTAAATCTTGTTTTTGTCCTTTGGCTGTTGAGCCAGTACCCGTTCGTAAAACAGAAAGCTTGCTTGATGGCATTCGAACAGGCAATGGCTGGGTAGTTTTCTTCTCAGCTCACGGATTAGAATATGCGCTATAGTTCTTAATCGTTTCAGCGCTTTGCGGGCTTTGGCTCTTTTCTTGACATGGCGAAAGTGTCGAATCGATAGTCGTAAATTTTTAACTTCTTTGATGAACGTTCGTCTTTGCTGGATGCCGTGGTATTTGGCCAGCTTGTTTAATCGGTTGATGATCTTGATCGCCAGTTTGGCATCCGTGGGATAGGTGATGTTCTTTTCCTGGACTGTAGTGTCAATATTGACGTTACTTTCAAGGGCGGCCCGACCGTGTAGGGTAATGCTCATCTGGAATATCTTCTCCACACCATTTTTTCCAATGCGTTTTCGAAAATGAACCAGTTCGGTACTGTGGCAAGGCAACCTGGGTTGATATTCTGTCATGCCGCAAAACGATTGGTAATAGGGATTTCGTTTCCATTGCACCACCACGTTCTCGTCACTGAGATTCTCCAGTTGTTTTAATAGCAGTAGACCAACCATTAAACGGATCGGCTTTCCAGGTGCACCTAGCCCTGGGGTGTAGTGCTGAGTAAAGGCTTGTTCGAAATCTTGCCAGGGAATCACTGCCGCTAATTGCAGCAAGGGGTCGGCAGGATCGAGCTGTTGTAATAAGTCGTTTCCGAACAAATTCGGTTGGAAGGCATCCGTACTGCTATTTGTTAGCATTTTTCATCATTTCGACCAGAAAACAGACCTCCATTTTACTATTCCCGGTCGTTTTACTCACCCATTTAGTGGTGTTTATTCATAATAATCAAAGACTTGAAGTATTACTCAGGGCCGACTAAGTACCATCGCCGAACAGCTCCGGCAATAATTGACCCCGGATTGAGCCGGGTTGTCGAATACGCGGTGGCAAAACGACGAACCATTGAGAAGTGCGCGCCAATACTGACCCCGATTTAGATTGAGTAATGGTGAAAGTTATACTATATGAGTTGTATCCCGACAATAGCCGACTTCAGCATGACCTGTCCCCGAGCAATATTCAAAGCGATGGTGTCGCTGACCCTGCTATTGTG
>JAAEOZ010000402.1 GCA_024222685.1 Gammaproteobacteria bacterium
GAAGCATGGTCTTGGATTAAACAAGATATTGGGAACAATCCATATCTACCCAACTTTTGCCGAGGCGAACAAATATGTTGCTGGCGAGTGGAAGCGTGCGCATGCGCCGCAGAAACTATTAGCGTGGGTTGGGAAGTTTCATACCTGGATGCGAGGGTAGATGGTAATAGAGCACAGCTTAATTCAGTAAGTACAGGGAAGAATTTCTCCTCCCCTACATTTGCTTATCATTCTAGCCTGCAAAAACCGAATTATACTGCGATCCGGTTTTGACAAAGGTCGTACACTTACTCAACCACTTCAGTTTTTTTGCACCTGCGTAAGTGCAGGTACTGCGAATTCCGCCGAGCAAGTCCTGGATGGTATTCGCGATTTCTCCTCGATAGGGAACGTGCACATCACGACCTTCTGATGAACGATATTCTTTTAAGCCACCAAAGTGTTTTTCGTTAGCTGCTTTTGAACTCATACCGTAAAACTGTACAAATTTGCGTTCTTCGATAACATCCATCCAGCCATTAGCAGCTTTTTCTACTTCTCCGGTTTTGTAATATCGCGTAATGATGTCTCCTCCACCTTCATCATGGCCAGCCAGCATACCACCGAGCATGACGAAATCTGCACCTGCAGCGAAAGCTTTGGCGAGATCGCCAGGGCAGGTGCAACCTCCGTCGGCGATTATATGGCCTCCGAGACCATGTGCTGAGTCGGCACATTCAATCACTGCTGATAATTGTGGAAAACCAACACCGGTTTGTATCCGGGTTGTACAGACACTGCCAGGACCGATACCGACTTTGATAATATCGGCACCGCTGAGTATTAACTCCTCTGTCATTTCGCCTGTTACCACATTTCCAGCTATGATGACTATGGCAGGGTAGGCATCGCGCAATTGTTTGATAAAAGAAGAAAAGCGCTCTGAATAGCCATTAGCAACATCGACACAGACGTATTTCAATTTCTGTTCAGTTGCCTTATAGACCTGCTCAAATTTCTCGAAGTCCTGCTCCGTGATACCGGTTGAATAAGCTACATTCTCGATTCGTTCGGGATTATCAGCAGTGAAAAAACCGGTTAATTCCTGCGCCGAATAATTTTTCACCAGACAGGTAAAAAGACCGATTTTCGCAAGCTTATCCGCCATTTCGAATGTACCGACACCATCCATGTTAGACGCCATAATTGGGATACCACTGTAATGTGGCTCGGCTTCGTTACCCTGATAATTGCGGAAGCTGAATTTTCTGAATAAATCGACTTCTTTACGGCTACCCAGAGTGCTACGCTTGGGTCGAATTAACACATCCTTGTAATCGAGTTTGCTGTCGTCTTCAATTCTCATAATAATCTCGTTAAGAATAGCTGGAGGACATTATCACGATTTATTAGGGGGTTCCAGCGCTCTACCCGGAAAAACCGAGTACAAATATGACACCGGTAATGGTTCAAGCCTGCATTGGAAAATTTGGCTATTTCATGACAAAAAATCTGTTTTAAACGGATAAACTACTGAATTTTACTGTCTACAGATATTATTGCTAGATTCACTGGCTCTGGCTTTAAACACGCCATGAATCGGCGTATGCTTTAGGGGGAACTGATTGAACGGGCTAGCTATTACGGCAGGCTTATCAGGTAATTCCAATTGTTTCAGTGATTGCCACTTTGATTGAGGCAAGCCCAGACATGGCGATTCAAAACTACGCTTTACTGATAGATCTGGATGGCGTCCTGTATCAGGAGGACGAACTGATCGCAGGTGCGCTGGAAACCATGCGATGGATAGAATCGCAGCGCATAGATTATTTGTTTGTTACCAATACTACTTCGAAGTCTCGAACCTCGCTGCTAAACAAGTTTGAAAAAATGGGCTTTAGCACTGATGTAAACCGCATCATAACGCCGATAGTCGCAGCCTCACAGTGGCTTATCGAACAATCGATTAGTACTGCCGCTTTGTTCGTTAAATCAGATGCCTGTGGCGATTTTTTGCAA
>JAAEOZ010000403.1 GCA_024222685.1 Gammaproteobacteria bacterium
AGAGCGTTAGCGGAATATCATCCCACTGGTAAGTTAATTCCAGATTATAACTCCAGTTATCCAGCGCTGCTTCGCTGGATAAACCGGTTCTTAACTGGATTGCATACATCCAGTCGTCACTTAAGTGGTGATCGATAATAAGTCTGAAGCCATCAAAGTCTCGTATACTGGCGGTTTCTGATCCGCCGAAAATTCGAATGTCATCCTCTTTACCGCCAATAGAACCAAATCCCTGGCAGTCGCAAAATAATCGCAAACGGCTATAAAAATTGGCTCGACTGTCTTTGACGAGAAAATCGTTCTGTCGATACTTGATGTCTACTCCGAGATAATCCCAACCTCTACTAACAAAATCGGATGCGTTTGATGTCGCGAGAAAAGTATCCCGATCTTCAATCTGCTGTCCATTTGATTCGTGAAACCATCCGACAGCAACATTTTTAATTCCAGTTTCAAATTTATCTTTATCCAGTTCGTGTTTGAAGAATATACCCGGATTTTGAACTCTGGACACTATTGGTGCAGAATCCCGACCATCACTTTCTTCGGAAAATACAAAGAAATCGTATGCCCCGGTATATGAGATGTAGAGTTTATTACTCTTACCGCCAACAATAGTGTTTAACCAGCCAACATCTTCATCGACTGGATATTTGATAGAAATATTAAACTCAATGTGACCATCGATACCATCTGCCGCAACCATGAAATATGATGGTTGGTATCCATTTAATTTGCGCCCGCTTTCCTGACTATATGCAGATGAAAGAAGTAGTAGCATAATGCAGGTAATCGTTAACGATTTTAAAATGTAAAAATTCATTAATGACGCCCAGGGTTTTTATGCGTTGACGTTTTGAAGTACTATTTCTTTTTTTATAGTTATCTCCACAGAATAACATATAACCTGGCCTCATTTTGAAACACACCAAAATCAGATTCCTTTTTCTCAACATCGGTCATTTCCTGGATCACCTTTTCCTGTTAATTTTTGCCACCGCTGCAGCACTACGACTTACACAGGAATGGAATCTTAGTTACGCAGAGCTAATACCTTATGCAACACCGAGCTTTATAGCTTTTGGCGTCTGCGCAATTCCTGCTGGGTGGCTCGCAGACCGATGGAGTCGCGAAGGTATGATGGCGGTATTCTTTTTTGGCATCGGCAGCGCATCTATACTGGCAGCACTGGCGAACTCTCCATTTCAGATGGCGAGTTGTCTGGCCTTAATTGGTATTTTTGCTGCAATTTATCATCCGGTTGGTCTGGCGATGGTAGTAGAGGGGCGAAAAAAAACTGGCATTGCTCTGGCTATTAATGGCGTGTTTGGCAATATGGGCGTTGCTTGTGCCGCCCTGTTAACCGGTTTTCTGATCGATTCGGTTAGCTGGCAGGCGGCTTTTGCAATACCGGGCATTGTCTCCGTAATAGTCGGCATGGCTTTCTTCGGTTTCTTACGTATTAAAGCGCCTGAAGGCAGGTCCGGTTCTGCTCAAAAATCTAAAGTAGCGGAGCCAGCAAAAATTCCCCGGGAAACCTTAATCCTGGTATTCAGTATTATTTTTTTTACTACAGCACTTGGTGGTTTGATTTTCCAGAGCACAACTTTCGCCTTGCCCAAAGTATTCGACGAGAGATTGATAGAATTAGCCGACAGCGCAACTTCGATTGGTTGGTACGCGTTCCTGGTTTTCTCTTTAGCGGCATTCGCTCAACTGGTTGTCGGTTATCTGGTAGACAATTATTCGGTGCGTAGCGTATTCCTCGGTGTTGCCTCACTTCAGGCGATCTTTTTTGTAATCATGACCCAGTTAAGCGGTGTACTGGCTTTAATTGTCGCAATCGGATTTATGCTAGTTGTGTTTGGCCAGATACCGATTAACGATGTGCTGGTTGGCCGTATGGCCCGAAGTGAATGGCGAAGCCGTGCCTATTCGTTTCGATATATCGTGACTTTTTCGGTAATGGCCTCGGCAGTACCCTTCATTGCGTGGGTGCATGGTAACTGGGGATTTAATGTATTGTTTTCGGTTTTAGCGGGTGCCGCGCTGTTAATTTGCAGTGCGGCCTGGTTTCTGCCGAGATCACTGAAGATGATATAAAAGGGCGCGATAAATCGGGCCCCTACTGCGATTATTTATCCAGACCACCCATACACATATATTTGATTTCCAGATAATCGTCGAGGCCGTATTTGGAACCTTCTCGACCCTGGCCGGATTCCTTGACCCCCCCGAATGGCGCCATCTCGTTGGAAATCATACCATCGTTGATACCGACTATGCCGTATTCCAGTCCTTCGGCGACACGCCAGATGCGTCCAACATCGCGCGAGTAGAAATAACAGGCAAGACCAAACTCCGTATCGTTGGCCATGCGTATGGCTTCTTCTTCGGTTTTGAATTTGAATAATGGCGCGACCGGACCGAAGATTTCTTCGCGGAATACTTTCATGTCATCGCTAACATTGGTGAGTATGGTGGGTTCGACAAAGTTGGCACCCAGTTCCGAACGTTTGCCGCCGGCTAGCAGATGGGCACCTTTGCTAACGGCGTCTTCGACGAAGGTCATAACATCGTTGGCGGCCTGCTCGGTGATTAGCGGGCCTACAGTAATGCCTTGCTGAGTACCATCGCCCATCTTAAGGCCGCCCACGGCTTCGGCAAGTTTCTTCGCGAATTCTTCATAAATGCCTTCCTGCACCAGGATTCGATTCGCACAAACGCAGGTTTGACCCGCATTGCGGTATTTGCTAATCATCGCACCGGCAACTGCAGCATCGAGATCGGCATCATCGAATACGATAAACGGTGCGTTGCCGCCAAGCTCCATCGAAGTGCGTTTAACCGTCTGGGCACATTCGGCCATGAGCTGTTTACCGACGGGTGTAGAACCGGTGAAGGTGAGCTTGCGAACAGTTGGACTGGAAGTTAACTCTGCACCGATCGCAGCTGTTTCACCTGTGACGATATTAATTACACCGGCAGGGATACCTGCACGTGCGGCCAGTTCCACAAATGCATAAGCAGATAGTGGAGTTGCGTTTGCCGGTTTACATACGACGGTGCAACCAGCAGCTAACGCTGGAGCGATCTTGCGCGTGAGCATGGCGTTGGGGAAATTCCACGGCGTAATACAGGCGACGACACCGACGGGTTGCTTGATACAGACTATGCGCCTGTCATTCGAAGGTTGAGGAATGGTATCACCATAAACACGCTTGCCTTCCTCAGAAAACCACTCAATGTAATTCGCACCATAGCCAATTTCACCGCGCGCCTCTGCTAATGGTTTTCCCTGCTCAGCGGTAAGGATAATGGCCAGATCCTCCTGGGCTTCGATCATCAGGTTGTACCACTTGCGTAAATAAGCGCAACGCTCCTTAGCAGTCTTTTTGCGCCACTCAGGGAGCGCGCCATCGGCGGCTTCTACGGCACGACGCGTTTCCGAGGTGCTGCATTTCGCAACCTGTGCGATGACCTCGCCATTCGCCGGATTGGTGACATCCAGCGTGGTACCGTTGTCAGCATCGATCCACTGGCCGTTGATGTAAGCCTGGGTTTTAAGCAGGGCCTGATCGGATAGATTTAAACTCATAGTAGAATTCCAGAAATTAATTGCTAAAAAACGAAAAGCAAACCGGCGCTAATAATACTGGTGATATCGATTAATGACCAGAGCATAAAAGCTTCTCTCGGTTGTTTATGCCGAACGGTACTGGACTGCGGAATGGCTTCAAACTGTGAATAGATTATCTGATAGAATAAAGCGCAGGAATCGCCGTAGAAACCAATGATGACTAAAAAAACTACGCCACTTGCTCGTAAGGCCCGCACCAATCTGGATTTTTATCATAGCCCGACACAGCTTCGTTTTGATACCTGGCATCGTCTGGAGGAATACACCAGTCGACTGAGTAAAAAACATATGCGTCAGGCCGATGTGGCGTTTCTGAAAACCAAGGCGAATGATGCCATCGGCCTTTTACAAACCATCGAAAACTATAGTGCCTTTCCGTCACAGGACGATTTCAAATTACTCTGGCAGCTATTCGAACAGCAAGATTACGAGCTTCTTGCACGGATTGTTGCCCGCATAGTACGCGCACTCACCGGCGGTATTTATCGTTCACGCCAGATTAATTTGCGTGCGCCTAACGAGTTCGACAAAAAAGACGAAGCCAGCCAGTATTACGACGAAGAAAGTAATCAGCAACGCCCTTATTTCGAAGTTCTGTTTGTCGATGAAAGTTCGCAGGAAGACGTCGATCATATTCGAAATGGTTTGCGCAATATACGTCGTCCGGAAGACCAGTTTGTTTACGACATTGTGGTTGTGCCGAGTCTCGAGGATGCACTTATCGCGGTATTATTTAACTACAATATTCAGGTCGCCGTGATCCGTTATGGTTTCCCACTCCGCTCGGTAAACCATCTCGAGATTTTGCAACGTTATCTGGCTAAAATTAGTGATTCGGATTACGAAGATACTCTAGATACGGAGCGCGGACCACTACTCGGAAATCTATTATCTGAACTCAGGCCGGAGCTCGATCTTTATCTGGTAACCGATGCGGCTGTGGAAGATATTGCAGGTAATGTTTCACAGAAATTTGCGCGTATTTTTTATCAACAGGAAGATTACCTGGATCTGCACCTGAATATATTGCGCGGCATTAGTCAGCGATACCAGACACCTTTTTTCACCGCACTACGCAAATACAGCCGACAGCCAACCGGGGTATTTCACGCCATGCCGATTTCTCGCGGTAAATCGGTAACCAAGTCGCACTGGATTAAAGACATGGTGCAGTTTTACGGGATAAATATTTTCCTCGCTGAAACCTCGGCGACATCGGGCGGGCTGGATTCGTTATTGCAACCGCATGGGCCGATTAAGAAAGCCCAGCAACTCGCTGCGCGCGCGTTTGGTTCGAAGAAAACTTATTTTGTTACCAATGGCACATCGACTGCGAATAAAATAGTGGTGCAGGCCCTGGTGAAACCGACCGATATTATTCTGGTAGATCGCGATTGTCACAAATCACATCACTACGGCATGGTGCTATCGGGTGCACATGTTTGCTATCTGGATTCCTATCCATTAAATGAGTACTCCATGTATGGCGCAGTGCCTTTGCACGAAATCAAACGAAATCTGTTGATGTATAAAAAATCGGGGCAACTCGATAAAGTTAAAATGTTATTACTCACCAACTGTACTTTCGATGGCGTAGTTTATAATGTTGAACGTGTCATGGAAGAGTGTCTGGCAATAAAGCCTGATTTAATTTTCCTATGGGACGAAGCCTGGTTTGCATTCGCAGGATTCACGCCAACTTACCGACGTCGTACCGCGATGGCGACCGCCAGACGCTTAAAGGCGAAATACCGCAGTGAAGAATACGCCAGTGACTATGAGGCCTACAAAAAGCGTATTTCCAATCTGAGTGATGATGAATTAATTTCCCTACCTTTAATGCCCGACCCGGCATTGGTGCGCATAAGAACCTATGCCACACAGTCTACTCACAAATCCCTAACCTCGTTACGTCAGGGCTCAATGATCCATATCTACGATCAGGACTTTTTTCAGAAAGTACAGGAGCCGTTCGACGATGCGTTCATGACACATACTTCGACTTCGCCGAACTACCAGATTCTCGCCTCACTGGATATAGGTAGACGCCAGGTCGAACTCGAAGGTTTCGAGATGGTACAGAAACAAATCGAACTGGCGATGGTGATTCGTGAGCGTGTCGCCTCGCATCCGCTATTGAGTCGATATTTTCGTTTCCTGGGTGCCGAAGACATGATCCCCGAAGAATTCCGCCCCTCGGGTATAAAAAGTTATTTTGATCCCGAAAAAGGCTGGCGCAATAATCGTATGGAAGAAGCCTGGGCACTCGATGATTTTGTCATCGATTTAAGCCGTTTAACGCTTTATCTCGGACAGACAGGTATCGATGGCGATACCTTTAAAAACAGTTATTTAATGGATAAATACGGCATCCAGATCAATAAAACATCGCGTAATACGGTATTGTTTATGACCAATATCGGTACCACCCGTAGTTCGGTGGCGTTTCTCATCGAAGTGCTGGTAAAAATAGCTACCGAGCTCGATCAGGAGCGCGAAGATGCCGGACGGGTTGAGCGTCGAGTCATCGAGAAACACATAAAATCGCTTTCGGTCGATTTACCGCCGCTGCCAGATTTCAGTTATTTCCACCAGGCTTTTTGCCCGGGTTCGACACAGGCTGTTGCGACGCCTGAAGGTGACATTCGTAAAGCATTTTTCCTCGCTTACGATGGTGAAAACTGCGACTACATCACCATCGATGAAGAAACTATCGGGCCGGTCATGCAATCGGGCCGCGAACTGGTTTCGGCTACCTTCGTCACGCCCTATCCTCCAGGCTTCCCGATCCTGGTGCCTGGCCAGGTGATTAGCGAAGAAATTCTGGCATTTATGCGTGCTTTAGATGTTAAGGAGATTCATGGTTATGAGCCGGAGTTTGGCTTGCGGATTTTTACTGAGGAAGTTTTGAGTGGGTTGCTTGGGTAGCGGCAATTGGGCAGTAGGGGCAAGATTTATCACGCCCGTTTCGGTAGTGGTCGGGCGCGATAAATCGTGCTCCTACAAAAGCTATCATCAAAAAGCCAGCCCCGGAACCCGATTACTGGTATAAACCTCGGCATAAGCCCCACTCTGATCCGAATAGCCTTCAGGGTCGATAAAGCTGATGTGGTATTCGGTTTCGGCAAAATTTTGAAAATTAAAACGCCACTGCTTATTCGGCCACAAATAGTGGCATTCGCGTCGGCATGGGTAATAGGCTGATGTGTATAAAGTGCCGAATCCGCGTGCGAACTGGGTGTTGAATAATGGTGGTTGTAAAAATCTGCTAGCAAAGCTTTCGGCGTTGTCCTGTTGCTGTGTGGTGAGTTGGTCGAGATGCTGATAACGAAGCTCTGTTTGCACTTTTTCCTCGTACAACGGCCAGTTACCGAGTTGCTGGTGGTTGGTTGCAATCGCTGCACGGGTAACTCGAGTTGCCTGGCCTGCCGCAATTTCCAGCGTGACATGACTGGCCTCAGCGTCGAGCAGCGTCAGGTTATAAGCACCGTGAATCGGAATATCTTTGACCAGTTCGACTGCTTCTTTGACGTTGGTAGCATATTCCAGCATGTAGCGAATCAGCAGTGTGATACCGAAACCGTCGCCGAATTCTTCACGGCCGCCGAACGACATGGATATAGCCAGGCCGTCTTCGTTCATACCATCGAGCGCACCCGACATACAGTCGATCATCGCGATCACCGAGCGCTGGTCGAAATGACTCTTCATCAATAGCCCGTCGAAGACATAAGGTGAGTAATCGTAGTTACGAACAATGACAGGCTCGTCTTTAATATATACCGCCTGCGAGCAGCCACGAAACAGTGGTGGTGGTTTGTAGTGTGCGAGGAACCGGGCAGCATGATCGCCGCCGCCGGCTGCTTCGACCATCGCTTCATAGCTGGGCAGAAACTCAGGCATGTATTCACGCAGTGCCTGGACCGATTCAAAATAGGTCGGACGGTCACTCTCTCCATAGCGTAAAAACCAGCGTTTATAGGCCGGCCACAGGCGATTGAATTCTCGTTGCCATACTGTACCAACTCTATTTTCGATCAACGACCGAAAAGTAAAATCCATGCGAGTTGATTCAGGCATAGTTAAAGCGGGAGCGGTGGTTCGGGGAAATGCACCGGTACTAGTTCGGCTGCTTCCTCGACTTCTGATTCGGTTATTGCCGTTCCAACCGGCTCAAGGTCGTTGCGTGTCCACCAGCACCAGAATCCCTGATCGCGTAACCAGCTACTAAGCCGGTCGATACTATTCCACTCGCGCCCGGCACCGCGTGCATTGAATACGCGACATAGCTGTGCATCGACATAAACTGCAATCGCCCAGGCCATAGGATGCTTGTCCTGATCACCGTAGCCGCCACCCTGATGCACGCGTTCGACGCGATAAATCAATGCATATTCGCCCAGGCGCTCGGCTATTCGCAGGGGTGCCAGGTCGGCCTGAGTGAC
>JAAEOZ010000404.1 GCA_024222685.1 Gammaproteobacteria bacterium
GTGCTAACAGAATAGTGTATAAAATTTTTTTTTCCAGTTCAAATCTAATACCTGACCTGGAAAAGGATTTTTTAATGAGGTTAATAATAATTTTGAGTTGCCGTGATTCGGCATTTACGAGAGAATATCGCGCCTTCGATTCTCGATAGTGCTAAATATCGGGAATAAATCAGCTATCTCCGGGAGCAAAGTATGTCATCACGAAGAACGCTTGCTAATGCAATTAGAGCGTTAAGTATGGATGCGATTCAAAAGGCCAATTCCGGTCATCCAGGCGCACCAATGGGCATGGCTGACATAGCGGAAGTGTTATATAACGATTTTATGCGGCATAACCCGACGAATCCAGAGTGGTTCGATCGAGATCGGTTTGTGATGTCTAATGGGCACGGCTCGATGTTGCCCTATTCGGTATTACATCTCACTGGCTACGATGTTTCTATAGACGATTTAAAAAATTTCCGCCAGTTACATTCCAAAACTCCTGGTCATCCTGAACATGGCTACGCCCCCGGTATCGAAACTACTACCGGTCCGCTTGGTCAGGGTATTACCAATGCGGTTGGTATGGCCATAGCGGAAAGGGCATTAGGCGCTGAATTTAATCGTGAAAATCACAGAATTATCGACCATCACAGCTATGTGTTCATGGGGGATGGTTGTCTGATGGAAGGAATATCGCATGAAGCCTGTTCACTGGCGGGCACCTTAGGTCTGGGTAAGCTTATTGCATTCTGGGATGACAACGGTATTTCTATTGATGGTCATGTCGAAGGCTGGTTTAAAGACGATACCAAAAAGCGCTTTGAGGCATATGACTGGCATGTCGTTGAAGTCGATGGCCATGATGCCGACGCTATTTTTATTGCCATTGAAGCAGCCAGAGCGGTAACTGCAAAGCCATCCCTGATTTGCTGTAAAACAGTGATTGGATTTGGCTCGCCGAACAAAGCCGGTGGGCATAGTTGCCATGGTGCACCACTCGGTGAAGATGAAATAGCACTCACACGTGCTGAACTGGGATGGGAACACGAGGCATTCGTTATTCCCGAAGAAGTTTATACAGGTTGGGATCACAAGGTTGCGGGTCAGGCAGAAGAGGATCACTGGAGCGCACGGCTTGCAGCTTACGCAGCAGAACACCCCGAACTTGCTGCTGAACTCGAAAGACGGATGAGTGGCGAGTTACCGACAGACTGGGCTGAAACCTCACAGGCTTTTATCGAGGAAACGGATGCAGCAGCAGAAACCAGAGCTACACGTCAGGCCTCACTGGCCGCAATAGAGGCTTATTCCACGTTGTTGCCCGAACTATTTGGCGGCTCAGCGGATCTGGGTTGTTCTAATTTAACCGAATGGTCTGGATTCAAGCCGATGCAGGCGGAATCACCGGAAAGTAATTACATCAACTACGGTGTACGCGAATTTGGCATGTCAGCCATTCTTAATGGCCTGGTGCTACATGGCGGGTTTATCCCTTTTGGTGCGACATTCCTGATGTTCTCTGAATATGCACGTAATGCATTACGTATGGCAGCACTGATGAAAATACAGAGCATTTTCGTCTATACCCACGATTCAATCGGCCTCGGTGAAGATGGTCCGACGCATCAGGCAATTGAGCAGATTCCAACATTACGCATGATTCCGAATATGCATCTCTGGCGTCCCTGCGACACAGTCGAATCTGCTGTCAGCTGGAAGGTTGCGATCGAGCATCGCGAGGGCCCGAGTTGTTTGATATTTTCCCGTCAGGGGCTACCACATATGCGCCGCAGTGCAGAGCAGATCGCAGCGATTTCCCGTGGTGGCTATATACTGAAGGATTGTGAAGAGACTCCCGAAGCGATAATTATTGCTACCGGTTCCGAGGTTGAACTGGCGATGAAAGCGGCCGAATCGGAAGCGCTTGCAGATCGAAATATACGCGTTGTATCGATGCCGAGTACTACTGTTTTTGATCGGCAGTCGAAAGATTATCGAGAATCGGTACTGCCGGCCAAAGTAACCGCTCGTGTCGCGGTAGAAGCGGCAGTCACGCAGGGCTGGTATAAATACGTTGGCCTCGACGGGGCAGTTGTGGGTATAGATTCTTTTGGAGAATCGGCACCTGCCAGGGAGTTATTTGCTTATTTCGGTTTTACCGTGGAAAAGGTTATCGATGCCGTCAATCAGGTATGCGCTACAGTCGCAGAGTAATCACTAATTTTTAATTATCTTAATTTAGGAGAACAGCTATGACTATTCGAGTCGGTATTAATGGCTTTGGTCGAATTGGGCGCATGGTATTCCGTGCTGCGCAGGATTTTAACGATATTGAGGTTGTTGGTATCAACGATTTACTCGATCCTGAGTATCTGGCCTATATGCTCAAGTACGATTCTGTGCACGGTAAATTCAAGGGAAATATCGCTATTGAAGGCGATACGCTGGTTGTCAATGGCAGCAATATTCGTCTCACCGCAGAACGCGACCCATCTGAACTGAAATGGGGCGACTTGAATGTTGACGTCGTAGTTGAGTCCACGGGTTTGTTTCTGACCAGGGAAACTGCACAAAAGCATATCGATGCCGGTGCTCGTAAAGTCATCATGTCTGCGCCTTCGAAAGACGATACGCCGATGTTTGTTTACGGTGTTAACAATGATCAGTATGCCGATGAAGCAATTATTTCAAATGCTTCCTGTACTACCAATTGTCTTGCACCGGTAGCAAAGGTTATCAACGACCGTTTTGGTCTCAAGCGCGGTCTGATGACTACAGTTCATGCGGCGACTGCGACTCAAAAGACCGTTGATGGTCCGTCGATGAAAGACTGGCGCGGCGGTCGTGGTATTCTGGAAAATATAATCCCTTCGTCTACCGGAGCAGCCAAGGCAGTTGGTGTTGTATTACCCGAACTCAACGGCAAACTCACCGGTATGTCGTTTCGTGTACCCACATCGGATGTATCAGTTGTCGATTTAACGGTAGAGCTGGAAAGAGACGCCAGTTACGAAGAGATTTGTTCAGCAATGAAAGAAGCCTCCGAAGGTGCCATGAAAGGTGTGCTGGCCTATACCGAAGAGAAAGTTGTTTCTACCGACTTTCGTGGTGAAGCCTGTACATCGACATTCGATGCAGAGGCTGGTATTGCAATGGATGGCAGCTTTGTAAAACTGATTTCATGGTATGACAATGAGTGGGGCTACTCCTGCAAGGTGCTGGAAATGGTCCGGGTAATGGTGGCTTAATTCGGCTGCATATCAGTTAGATAATCGAAGCGTGGCCATGTTCTGCCACGCTTTTTTTTGGAACTCCTAATGTCCGTAATTGAAATGACAGACCTTGATCTGAGTGGCAAACGCGTGCTCATTCGTCAGGATTTAAACGTGCCGGTAAAAGATGGTGTAGTAACCAGTGATCAGCGCATTAAAGCGTCGTTACCCGCAATTCAATACTGTATCGATGCAGGCGCCAGACTAATGATTATGTCGCATCTTGGGAGACCCACTGAAGGTGAGTTCGAAGCTCAGTACTCATTACAACCGGTTGCAGACTATCTGACAAATTCTCTCGGACGTGAGATTCGACTGGTGACTGATTATTTGCAGAATTCTCCCGATATGTCTAACGGTGATGTGGTATTGCTTGAGAATGTTCGTTTTAACAATGGTGAAAAAGCCAATGACGAAGACCTGTCCCGCCAGTATGCCTCACTTTGTGATGTCTACGTGATGGATGCATTTGGTACTGCGCATCGTGCTCAGGCATCGACGCATGGTGCCGGTAAATTTGCCCCGATTGCCTGCGCAGGACCACTTCTGGCCGGAGAACTGGACGCGTTGGCAAAAGCTCTGCATAAACCGCGAAGACCTATGGCGGCAATCGTCGGTGGATCCAAAGTTTCGACTAAACTCACGGTACTGGAGTCACTTTCGAAAGTGGTCGATCAACTCATACCAGGTGGCGGCATTGCCAACACATTTATTGCAGCAGCGGGTTATAAGGTCGGCAAATCGCTGGTTGAAATGGATTTAATACCTGAAGCCCAACGTTTGATCGAACAGGCTAAGGCACAGGCTAAGGACATCCCGGTTCCTACCGATGTAGTTTGTGGAAAGGAATTTTCTGAACAGGCTGAAGCAGTAATCAAGTCGGTCGAAGACGTCGCAGATGATGATATGATTTTTGATATCGGCCCGCAAACAGCGGCTCGTTTTGCGGAAATCATGCAGCAATCTGCAACTGTAGTCTGGAATGGCCCGGTTGGAGTGTTCGAATTCGACCAGTTTGGTGAGGGTACCAAAACCCTGGCGCAGGCTATTGCTAATTCAAATGCCTTTTCTATTGCAGGCGGCGGCGATACACTGGCTGCTGTCGATAAATATAACATCGCTGATCGGGTTTCCTATATTTCAACCGGGGGTGGTGCTTTCCTCGAATTTCTGGAAGGCAAACCGTTGCCCGCCGTGACGATGCTGGAACAGAGGAAGATAGAATATGAGCACGGTAATTCGTAGAACTAAAATAGTTGCAACGCTGGGGCCGGCTACCGAGTCTGATGAGGCACTGGATTCGGTTGTTAAAGCCGGCGTGGATGTAGTCAGGCTCAACTTCTCTCACGGCAATCCGCAAGATCATATCGCTAGAGCCGAAAAAGTCCGCAGAATAGGCGGTGCTAATCATCGATTCCTCGGCATACTGGCAGATTTACAGGGCCCGAAAATTCGAATTGAGCGCTTTAAAAATGACGCCATCGTTCTCGAAAATGGAGACAACTTTTGCCTGAATGCCGGGTGTGGTAATAACGAAGGCGACCAGACCCAGGTTGGTATTACCTATAAGCCATTACCCGAAGACGTCGAAAAGGGCAATATACTGGTACTTGATGATGGGCGTATTGTACTAAAAGTCAATTCTGTCGAAGGCCCGAGAATTAACTGCAGCGTCGAAGTCGGTGGAGAATTGTCGAATAACAAAGGCATTAATCTAAAGGGCGGTGGGTTAACTGCTGAAGCGCTAACCGAAAAAGATAAGGCAGACATTATTACTGCGGCAAAACTCGATGCCGATTATCTCGCCGTATCCTTTCCGCGAACCGCCGAAGATATCAACACCGCGCGGCGATTACTCCGCGAAGCCGGAGGTTATGGTGGAATCGTAGCCAAGATAGAACGCGCTGAAGCCGTAGAAAATATCGAAGAGATCATAGAAGCCTCCGATGCCATCATGATTGCACGTGGCGATCTCGGCGTGGAAATGGGTGATGCGAATTTACCCGCACTGCAAAAACGAATCATTAATTTGTCGCGTAGTATGAATTGTGTGGTCATCACTGCCACACAAATGATGGAATCTATGCGCGATAACCCGATACCTACTCGTGCTGAGGTGTTCGATGTAGCCAATGCGGTGCTGGATGGTACCGATGCAGTCATGTTATCCGCCGAAACCGCAACGGGAGCGTACCCGGCGCTGACCGTCAAATCCATGTCGGATATCTGTCTTAGTGCCGAAAGAGAAAAGCGTGCCAGCAAATCGTCCCACCGTCTCAATACCACGTTCAACCAGGTTGATGAAGCCATAGCGATGGCGACGATGTATACCGCTAATCATCTTAAAGTTCGTGCTATCGCCTCACTCACAGAATCCGGGTCGACCGCATTGTGGATGTCACGAATCAGCTCGGCTATTCCGATATACGCGCTTTCTCGTCACGAGGCCACCAACCGCAAGGTCAATCTGTACCGGGGTGTCTTCCCTATTTATTTTCCTACTGTGCATACCAACCATGCCGAAGCCAATCAGGAAGCGGTGGGTTTGCTGAAAAAGCGTAATGTTGTAAAAGACGGCGACCATGTCGTCATCACCAAAGGCGATTTAATGGGTACCGGTGGAGGCACCAATGCGATGAAAATTGTAACTGTAGGGGATATGCCGAAGTATCTAGGTTGAAGCTGTAATCGCTAGCCATTGAGCACAAAAAAGCCGGAGAACAAGCCCCGGCTTTTGCAATTCTCACTAAGCGGAGAATTAGTACATATGCTGACCACCGTTAATCGACAGAGTTGATCCAGTGATAAATCCCGCATCATCTGCAACCAGGAAATTTACTGCACGTGCGATTTCATTTGCTTCACCGAGTCGGCCAACAGGAATAGTGGCGACAATTTTTTCCAGTACATTTTCCGGCACGGCGCGTACCATCTCGGTAGCGATGTAACCGGGGGCGATAGCATTGACAGTGATACCTTTAGCGGCGCCTTCCTGTGCCAGTGCTTTGGTAAATCCGTGAATACCGGATTTGGCAGCAGCGTAGTTGACCTGACCGTATTGACCGGCCTGTCCATTCACCGAACCGATATTGACGATGCGTCCAAAACTGCGCTCACGCATGCCTTCGATGACGGCGCGACACATATTAAAACATGAAGAAAGATTGGTCTGAATAACCTGGTTCCACTTTTCGAAGTTCATACGGTGCATGGTGCCGTCGCGGGTAATACCGGCGTTGTTGACCAGTATTTCTATAGGGCCAACTTCATTTTCAATTTGTTGTATAGCGGCCTGGCAGGCTTCAAAATCACTGACATCAAATTTACTGGTTCTGATACCGGTTTGATCGCTAAATTGCTTTGCTGCTTCATCATTACCGGCATAAGTTGCAACAACATTATAACCGGCCTCTTTCAGGGACAGGCTAATGGCTTCTCCGATACCTCGAGTGCCGCCTGTTACGAGTGCTACTTTGCTCACTTTTCAACTCCTTATAATATATTTAAAAAAAAGCCCGAATTTCGACAATCCGGGCCATTTTACGCTGATTAAACAGGACTACTACCGGTAAAACCCGATAGCAATCATGAGAAATTAACTATGCAGCATTTTTCTTTGTTACTTTGCTCATTTCCTTCTCAAGCTTTTCAACAGTTTTCTTTGCCTGGGCCTGAACTTCTGCCAGTGAACCTTCGAACAGTTTACCGGCTTCACTCATCGCAGTTTCGACCGCAGCGGCATTTTCCTTGCTGGCTGTAACCAGTTTTTCGCCCAGAGTTTCAACATACTTCTGTTGCAATTGAATGGCCTTGTTAACGTCTTTGACTTCAACTAAAGCGTTCAGGTGTGCAAGGTTAGATTCTAACAGTTCTACAGTTTTTTCAGACTGACTTTTCATCAGGTTAACGGCCAGAGCAGTGTTGTTTTCGGCCAGTTGCATAACGGGTTTCAGGCTGTCCTGAGTTAATTTTAAGAAATCCTGGTACATGGTTTTTACCTCAAATATAAAGTTTAAAAAAATCGGTTATAAAATCGATGCTGCACTGCAGCAATATGAGTAATATAGGGGCTTACACGGTAGATGTCAACTAAAATGTTGCACTGCAACAAAATAAATTCGAGGGTATAGTGAAATTGCACTTACTTAATACAGAAAACCTGGACTTGACCTCAAAAGTGCCTGGCTATTGGGGGCCGTAGGGGCGCGATTTATCGAGCGGTTCTGGTTGCTGCTTCAGGTTTTAGTGCAGGTACTGCGTCGAAGTCTAAATAATCTCTGCCGTGATATATCATGAAATGTCTTCCTTTTGCTCTCGCAATCAACGTAACCCCCACTTTCTCGGCAATCTCCAGCCCCATGCGA
>JAAEOZ010000405.1 GCA_024222685.1 Gammaproteobacteria bacterium
GGTTGAGTAAGTGTACGACCTTTGTCAAAACCGGATCGCAGTATAATTCGGTTTTTGCAGGCTAGAATGATAAGCAAATATAGGGGAGGAGAAATTCTCCCCTGTACTTACTGAATTAAGCTGTGCTCTATTACCATCTACCCTCGCATCCAGGTATGAAACTTCCCAACCCACGCTAATAGTTTCTGCGGCGCATGAGCACGCTTCCACTCGCCAGCAACATATTTGTTCGCCTCGGCAAAAGTTGGGTAGATATGGATTGTTCCCAATATCTTGTTTAATCCAAGACCATGCTTCATTGCGAGTACATACTCGGCTATTAAATCACCGGCATGTTCACCGACAATTGTCACTCCTAGAATTCTATCTTTACCTGGGACTGTTAATACCTTAACAAAACCATGCGCTTCGCTATCGGCAATTGCACGGTCCAGGTCGTCGATGGCATACACTGTCGACTCGTATTCAATACCCTGTTCTTTAGCTTCTGTTTCGTTTAAGCCCACGCGTGCAATTTCCGGTTCGGTAAAAGTGGCCCAGGGAATGACCCGATAATCAGCCTTGAATTGTTTAAATACGCCAAACAGTGCGTTGACGGAAGCATACCAGGCCTGGTGAGCACCGACATGCGTAAACTGATACGGCCCGGCAACATCGCCGCAGGCAAAAATGGTAGGGATATTCGTTTGCAGAAATTCGTTGGTTTCAATGGTTTTATTGGCGTTAAGACGTATGCCAAGCTCTTCAATCCCCAGGTCACTACTGTTTGCTGTCCGGCCAACAGCAACGATTAATGTGTCGAACTCAACCTCAGCTTCGATATCACCATGCTCAGCGACAAGATAATTTTTATTATTTCTCTGAACAAATCGTTTGGCTCGATGACTAACAAGTACATCGACCCCTTCTTTAACTAACTGTTTCTGTACCAGATCCGATATCTCTGGATCTTCGCGTAACAGAATTCTCGGTAACATTTCTATCTGTGTAACCGAAATATCCAGTCTCGAAAAAGCCTGAGTTAACTCAGAACCAATTGGTCCACCGCCGAGCACCACCAGCTTTTGTGGTTTTTTGCGTAATTCCCAGAGATTGTCCGAGGTATAATATTTTATCTTCTCGATGCCTTCTATCGGCGGTACAAATGGCCTGGCTCCTGTCGCTATGACGATATTACGTGTGGTAATGGTTCCTCCATTAACTTCGACAGACCAGGGTGACGTCACTTTTGCTTCGCCTTCAATCACGTCAACACCAAGCCCTGTGTAGCGCTCAATAGAATCATGCGGCTCAATTTTTTTAATTACTTCTGCGACACGGTCCATCACCTCAGAAAATTCGAAATCCGCATTTGCTGTTCTAATACCGAATTCGCGACTTCGCGTCACATGCGACATAAACCTGGCAGATCGAATAATTGCCTTGGAAGGCACACAACCATAGTTCAGGCAATCTCCACCCATTTTATGTCTTTCAATCAACGTCACTTTGGCTTTCACGGCTGCGGCTATATATGAAGTGACGAGACCGGCAGAACCTGCTCCAATTACCACAAGATTGGTATCGAATTTGTCCGGTTTTTTAAATCCGGCAAGAGCTTTTCTGGTATTGATTAGCGCCACAATTTTCTTGCCGACAAAAGGCAAAAGAGCCAGTAATATAAACGAGATAATTAGCTCGAAGCTTAGTATTCCTGATGCTGATTCGATTTGCGCCAGTTGTGTACCCGCATTGACATATACAACAGTACCAGCAAGCATTCCCAGCTGGCTAACCCAGTAGAATGTTTTCAGTTTAATCGGTGTCAATCCCATTACCAGATTGATAACAAAGAAAGGGAATGCAGGCACCAGTCGTAAAGCAAACAGATAAAATGCCCCATCCCTGGCGATACCCTGATTTATAGATTCCAGTGAACTACCGAATTTTTGCTGAATACTTTCACGAAACAGATATCGGGACACCAGAAACGCCAGCGAGGCACCAATGGAACTGGCAAAAGATACCATAATCAATCCGTTTACTAACCCGAAGACGGCACCTGCAGCCAATGTCATGATGGTAGCGCCCGGTAACGAAGCCGCTGTAACGACAATATAGACAAGGAAGAAAGCGGCGATAGTCAGAGCAGCGTTCTGATTATAATACTGATCAATCTGAGCCTGCTGAGACTTGACAAATTCGAGTGTCAGGTATTGACCTAACTCGAAATGAGAGAATAAAACAAGAAGCAAAGCGATTCCTGTAATCAGGACTATTTTCTTCATTGGATAAAATTTCTTTGTATTACTAAAAAATCAACCGATACAGTCCATTCTCAGAAATAGATAACAGGATTCGGCCGGATAAACTGGTTTTTGTCAGTAATTAGTTTTCTGTTAAGTATATAACCAAATAATAATCAACGATACTATCAGGGTATGATGCCAGTAGCATAAGCTACAACTTCCTGTAGTGATTTAAATAATACTCGGCCCAATCAAGATAATCCTGTTCAGGGCCTTCAAATATAATAGTTGGCTTCTTACTGTCGAGTTGATACTGATACATTGGGTCATAGTATTGTTCTAATAAAATTCGAATCCCATCGTAAAATGAGTCGGTATTATTATTCACAAAAAGCTGCTTTAACGCCGTCTCAAAGCATTGCTTGACCAACCTGTACCTTTCGCTACCCAGCCTTTTCTGAATTCGAGCTAAATTATCCAGTACATATTGGCTAAACTGCGATTCCGCCTCGTCAGCAAAACTCTCCTGGTATTGTGGCCAGGAATGTAAGATATAATCTTCGGCAATCAATCGAATTCTCGACTCGATATCAACACTTATAATTGCCCTGGGTGCCTGTTGCATGGCTTTAAATAAGGTTTCCGGAATAGACACTCGGCCAATTCTTCGACCTTCATCTTCTACAAACACTGCACAATCGGGCGACCGGTGTCGTAGTTTTAAAAATTCAATTGAGACCTGATTCTCCCAGTCTATATTGCCCGGTTGATGATCGAGAACATCTCTGCCAAAAGCCGAACCCCGGTGATTGGCAATTCCTTCGAAATCGATATGGCGTGAGATCTGGTTTAATACCCTGGTTTTGCCACTGCCTGTCAGTCCGCTAACAATCACTAATGGCACCTGTTGTGAACTGGCATCCAGTTCATCGATAAGAAATCGGCGCATGGCCTTATAACCGCCTTTGATCAACGGATAATTGACTCCCTGCTCTCGAATCCATTGTTGTGCGGTTCTTGACCTTAGTCCACCTCGAAAACAGTAAAGGTAACCCTCGTTATGTTCTCGACAATAATTTAACCAGGTTGCCAGACGCTGTTGCCTGATATCCGGTGTAGCAAGCTTCAGGCCGAGTTGAATTGCCTCCTGTTCACCGGCATCTTTATATCGAATGCCGATCTCTTTGCGTTGCTGATCATCGAGCAGGGGTACATTGGTTGACGTCGGAAAAGCGCCTTTTTCGAATTCGATCGGAGCTC
Source organism: Gammaproteobacteria bacterium (assembly GCA_024222685.1). Lineage (GTDB taxonomy): Bacteria > Pseudomonadota > Gammaproteobacteria. Next base: position 3,489 of record JAAEOZ010000405.1, read on the forward strand.
GAACATCCATCAAAGGAGTATCATTCAAGAAGATTGCCAGGTAGTTATCAATATCCTCACGCACGGTGGCGTATCTCCCAGCATTTATGAATTTGTGGCCTGCGTTTAAAATCCTCCGGAATGGTATCACGGCTTATATCAGTGATTGCCATGCTCCCGGACAGATTATCGCTTAGCTTGAAACCTCTGCGATTGGTAGAAAAAATCAACACACCCTGACTGTTCAGCAACTTCATTGCATCCGTAATTAATGTTTCGTGATCTCTTTGTATATCAAGAGGCTCCGGCATTTTACTTGAATTTGAAAATGATGGCGGGTCGAGAAAGATGATATCGAAACCCCGTTCAAGATCGTATCGCCCCGGTGTTTGCAATAACTCAAGGATATTGGCCCGTATAAAAACAGGCTGTTCTCCGCATTCGAAACCATTTATGGCGTGATTCTCTTTAGCCCAACTCAAATAGTTCGACGACATATCAACATTAACGACTCTATTTGCGCCACCAAGCATCGCCTGTACACTGACAGAGCCGGTATAACAAAAAAGGTTTAGTACCGATTTCCCCTCAGCCATTTTTTTAACCCGATAACGAGTAATACGGTGATCCAGGAAAAGCCCGGAATCAAGGTAGTCGCTCAGATTAATCAACAGAACAGCATCTCCCTCACGAACCCGAAACAACTCTCCCTGATGATCCTGTTTCTGGTACTGTTTTTTTCCTCTCTGCCTTTGTCTGGTTTTGCAGAACAACAATGACTCCTCAATACCGAAAGTATGCAAAACCGCTTCCTTTGCCAGTTCGATGCGTTTTTCAGCAACTTCAGCATCGATTGTCCTGGGAGCCTGATATTCCTGCAGATGATACCAGCATAGATCATGTGTGATATCACTCTGGTAGACATCGAGTGCAAACGAAAACTCGGGCAGATCGGCATCATATACTCGATAACAGCTTACGTTGTTTCGATTGGCCCAGCGTTTTACATGTTTGCTGTTTTTCTTCAGTCGGTTTATCAGGGGTTGAATAGACTGATCAACTACCTTCTTCCTTTTTTCAGGCTCCGGGGTTTTAATCGAAGCTCCAGCGCTAAATTCAAAACCCGCAATGACGCAATCCAACGGCCCGTTCTTAACAGCCTTTTTAAATATTCTATTAAGCCTGAGTCGGTGATATAAGTCTGGACTGGCTGAAATGAGATATAGCCGACCAGATTGTATCTTTCTCAGACAATGTCCGAGATTGGTGTAAAGTGCCGCTAGGCCCTGCTCGCTTTTGAGACGTTCACCATAGGGTGGATTGCTCACCACGATAGCGGGCCGTTCATCCGCTTGCAGTTGTTGTTGACTGATATCCACTTGGCTAAACTGTATCAATTCTTCGACACCTGCTCTCGCGGCGTTAGCCTGTGATATTTTGAGTGCTTCAGGATCGTAGTCACTGGCATCTATAACGGGATGAACAGATGAATCAATCTGAGCTTCCGCCAGGTCAATACATCGACGCCATATTGCCTGGTCATGTTTCAACCACTTACTAAAACCAAAATAATCTCTATCCAGCCCAGGTGCAATATTCGCCGCAATCAATGCGGCTTCTATGGCAAAAGTTCCCGAACCACACATCGGATCTATAAAGCGATGGCTTTTGGCCGACTCATAGTTCCAGCCCGCATTGATAATCATTGAAGCAGCCAGATGCTCCTTAAGCGGCGCCCCGGCATGTTGCAGACGATATCCGCGACGATGCAGGCTCTCACCAGACAGATCCAGGCTGATACTCGCCTGATTCTGGTGGATATTAATATGAATATGACAATCTGGCTGTTGCTTGTCGATGACAGGCCGGCTACCCAGCTTTTCCCGAAACTGATCAACTATAGCGTCTTTGACCTTGAGTGAAACATAATGGCTATGATCGAGACTGGAACGCGACAAAGTCGCCGAAACGGCAATGCTATGTCTTGAGGTGAAATGCGCTGACCAGTCGATCTGGTAAACAGCCTGATAAAGCTTGTTTTCGTCGGAGGCTATAAATTGGGCCAGCTCGCAAAAGACCCGATTAGAAGTTCGCGAATGCAGACAGATTCGATATACCGATTCAAGGTCACCGTTAATTTCCACACCACCGTAGCGTCTCTGTAATTTTGCTTCGGTTTCAGCGAGAATAAGGCGCAATTCATGGAAGTGGGTAGTTTCAAATCCCTTGTGGCCGGTAACAAATAGTTTTAAATCAGTCATCACAGTAATACTTTCTCTATACCACCATTGTTCATTTTATCCAGGAACTGCTGCTGCCAGTTGTTACCATAATTCAACCGAGCCAGCTCAACCACGATATATTCTGTAGTTACTCCGGTTTGTTTCTGGTAGCGAGACAGCCCCTGTTGACATGCCGGGCACACGGTCAGGCATTTTACCTGCATATCGTTATCTTCGAGTCGGGCCTTTGCATCGAGCATCGACTGCAATTTTCGTGAATATAGCTGATGCGCGATATCCGGGCGGGAAGTTGCCAATGTACCGGCTTCGCCACAGCAGCGATTGCTGAGTTCTACCTGGCTTTGCATGAGTTGACTGGCAACGTCAATCGGTGAGTACTGTTTTATCGGCGTATGACATGGATCATGGTAGGTGTATTGATAATCCGATTGCCGCACCACCTGCATACCTTGCTCCAGGAGGTACTCGTGGATATCCATTATTTTAGAGCCAGGGAAAATCTGCTCAAACTGATATTTTTCGAGCTGATCCAGACAGGTACCGCAGGAAACAATGACCGTCTTTATATCCATATAGTTTAGCGTGTTTGCGACTCGATGAAATAGCACACGATTTCTGGCTGTAATATCATGGCCCCTTTTTGTCTGGCCTGCAGAAGTCTGAGGATAACCACAACAAAGATAACCAGGTGGAAGAACGGTGCGGGTACCGTTTTGGTAAAGCATTGCCAGTGTAGCTATTCCGATTTGACTAAATAGCCTTTCGGACCCACACCCAGGAAAATAAAATACCGAGTTACGATTGCTCTGGCTAACCTCTGGATCGCGTATAACCGGCACCAGGTTAGTCTCCTCTACCGAAAGTAATTGACGCATAGTTTCAGGAGGAATCCTGGCTCGTACCGGGTGACGAACGAAATTTACTATCTGCTGATTAAAAACAGGTTTTCCGGTAGTCGAACGTGGCCGTTTCTCACCGATTGGCATGAACCCCGTTTGCCTTAATCCTGCACGCAACCATTTGACCGCTTTTAGCCCGGATTTAATCACAAATTGCCGCATCAGCCTGATCATGATGGGATCGTGCAGATTAAGAAACAATAACGCCAGGCTGGAACCCGGATTAAAGGGCTTCTTACGGTTTCGCGTCAGGATATCGCGCATGGCAATGCTAACATCGCCAAAATCAATATTGACTGGGCAGGGGTTCAGACACTTGTGACAGGTTGTGCAATGGTCTGCAATATCATTTAATTCATCGAAATGGCGTATCGACAATCCCCGTCGTGTCTGCTCTTCGTATAAAAATGCTTCGATTATTAATCCTGTAGCCAGAATTTTATCGCGTGGAGAGTACAAAAGGTTCGCGCCAGGTATATGTGTCATACATTCCGGCTTACACTTACCACATCGCAGACAGTTTTTAACAGCATCGTTGATAGCACCGAGATCGCTATATTCAAGAATTAAAGCCTCCTGTTGTACCAGACCTAGTGAAGGCGTATAGGCATTCTGTAATCCACTATTGGAAAGTAGTTTCCCACGATTAAACACCTGCTGAGGATCAACCTGCTTTTTGTATTCAGCGAAAGCAGCTAATTTATCATCGTCAAGATAATGTATTTTAGTCAGGCCGATACCATGCTCACCTGACACGACACCGTCCAGTGAAAGAGCCAGATGCATAACTTCATCAACAATATCCTCGGCAGTACGCATCATGGCATAGTCATCCGAATGTACCGGAATGTTAGTATGCACATTGCCGTCACCAGCATGCATGTGTAGAGCAACAAACAGTCGAGAGTAACGTACCTGTTGATGAATTTTATCGAAATCGTTTCTTAACTCTTCAAATTCCAGCCCTGCAAATACTTCATCTAGCGGACGACGAATGTCTTTTCTAAAACTGACACAGAGTTTACCCTGCATTATACAGTCGCCTATGCTAATTTCTCTCCCAGCAGAAAGTACTAAATCAGCATCAAGATCTACAGCCGGTTTGTCGAAATTATCCAGCCAGGATTGCCAGATATCTGTAACGCGCTGAATCAAATCCAGTGCAAAATCCGACTTTGAAATAAAAATATTATTCTGGCCATCATCCCTGTCCGCCAGCTTTTGCCTGTAAGCATTCAGATGCTCAACAAAGGCCTGGGCAATGGCAATCTTGTTAGTGGTCGATTGCCTGATATTTATAATTTCAATTCCCCGGCTATATCTGCTCAGGTTTTTTAGTGGAATTACCACGTCTTCATTTATTTTAAACGCGTTGGTGTGGGCTGAAATTGCCGCAGTTCGTTTGCGATCAGCCCAGAACCTGTCTCTTGCTTCGGCACTGGTAGCGATAAATCCCTCGGCACCATGCCGTTGCGCAATTTCGACCAGGTCAGAACACATCTGTGTTAAAGCATCAATATTCTGACTGACTACATCGGCGATTAACAACATACGCGGATGCTCGGCACGACTGGCCCTGGTACTATATTTCACCGCTTTGATATAGCGAGCATCCAGATGTTCAAGACCCGCGAGCTGGACTTCGCTACTGGCATCGACATAATCTTTTATTTCGACGATGGTTGCTACATCCGGTGAAGAATCCCGATTAAAAAATTCCAGGCAAATGGTATGCGTGTGCTTATACAGAGGATGTAGAATAAATTCTGCCGAGGTCACAATGCCGTCGCAGCCTTCCTTCTGGATGCCCGGCAGGCCGCATAGAAACTTATCGGTAACATCTTTACCCAGCCCCGCCTTACGAAAACTGCTCCCAGGTATGGACAAATACTCAACATCACCGATTAATCGACCACTCTTTCGACTGATTTTTCGAATTTCAAATTCGACTGTTAACTGAGTATGGATCTTCCCCAGGTTATGATTGATACGAGTCACTTCAAGCCAGTTAGCATCGGCCGTTACCATTTTCCAGCTCAATAAATTATCGACTGTAGTACCCCAGATAACGGCTTTTTTGCCGCCGGCATTCATCGCTATATTGCCACCTATCGTCGATGCATCCTGCGAGGTTGGGTCTACAGCAAATGCCAGATCAGCGGCCGCAGCCTGTTCAGCAACACGTCTTGTCACTACACCAGCCTCAGCCACAATAGTAGGTATATCCTGTTCAATTCCCGGCGGCTTCTGTTGCACGACTTTGCCACAGCGATCAAGTTTTTCCAGATTGATAACCGCAGTATCTTCATAAAGTGGGATCGTGCCACCGGTATAGCCCGTACCACCTCCACGCGGAATCACAGTTAAGCCTAAATCAATACAAACGGTGACCATTTCCGCAACTTCTTTTTCGGAGTCCGGCTTAAGCACTACTATTGGATATTCGACCCGCCAGTCGGTAGCATCGGTGGTATGCGAGACACGTGCGAGACCGCTGAAATCGACATTATCATAACGACTAATACGTCGAAGCTTGCGTCCAATCTGGTATCGCTTTCGACCTATAGCTGTTAGCCAGTCTTCGAATTCTGTAAGCACTCGCCGTGCCCTTTCAACTAGCAATAGCGTTTTCTGGTCGCCATTGGCACGCCCGTCTATCAATTGCAGACGATGATGAAGCGCTTCAAAAAGCATACGCCTACGTTTTTCGTTTTCGAGCAGGTCGTCCTGTATGAATGGGTTACGCCTGATTACCCATATATCGCCGAGAAATTCATATAGCATCCGTGCTGATCGCCCGGTTCTACGCCTTTCGCGTAGCTCATTGACCAGATTCCAGCTGTCTTCCCCCATCAACCGAATAATAATTTCCCGGTCACTAAAAGACGTGTAGTTGTATGGAATTTCGCGAATTCTTTCGATCATTAGCTAAGTGATATTGCTACTTTGAGGAATGAAGGAGACGTGTTTGATCCGATCTCAAAGGCCTGTTTTTGCATCCACCTGAGTTAATACAACTGACGCCCAGCAACTGAGTAAAATAACCAACATGGTTTGAATGCGAAATGTACCTGTCATTTGAGAACTGGATGGGAGCATTGTTGCGGGGTGGCAATATACCATTTAATTGTGATAAATGATTAAAACATCGACTTATATGAAAATAGTCGCAGAAACTTTTCACCCTTCTGGGTTATATTAAACGTTACATTATGAAAACCCTGATTAGATAGCTGGAGATGACCCCAACCCACAAAAATACACCTGATACCTCTTCTAAATCAGGTAGTGAGATTTACGAAAAAGCCCAGAAACTCACCACCCAGAGTATCGATCAGTTATTAAAAAACTTCTTCTCAGAATTGAGTGAAGCGAAATTCCATCATTTATCTATCCGGGACACTGATCGGTTAATAGCGCAGGTACAGCGAAAACAGGACATCATCCTGTCTTCCCTGTTGTTTCAGATAAAAAACAACTTCGCTGATTTTAAAGCATCGCGCCAATTCAGGTTTCAACAAAGCTCATCAGCTAATGAGCAGGTCCTCGGACTTGTCGGTACTAATCAATATATCGAATCAATAGAACTGGAATCAATTGTTTCACATTTCCAGCAAAAATATGATCGGTATTACCTTGTAATAGCTAAGCAGTTGGCGTGTTGCATTGACCGATCGGATGTTGATGAGATTGATAACCCGCTTCATATAAAACATTTGTGCCTGTCTTTTCAGAGTACGATCGACACGCTCAATCTGGTCATTGCGCAGAGAATAGCGCTATATAAGATATTTGCCAGCTCGGTGATAGCGCAGATTGAACCGCTTTACATAAGCCTCGAACAACACTTAATTCAGCATCAGCCTGCAACTGATCTGAACCCTGTGCCGATTGAGAAACCAGTCATAGAAGAGCCGGCAAAATCACCTGAGCCGAGTCATTCAGTAGCTATGGCTCATATTCCAGTATTAATGGGCATATTCCAAAAATTTAAGGATAAATTAAACGACAGGGATAGTATATTTTCTGACCTGCTGCTAGAACTGAAAAAGGCTCTAACCCAGAAAGGTATAAACGAATTCGATTCATTGATTGATAAACTCTCGTTATCATTTAATTTTATTTTTTCAGATGAAGATCTCCCAGAACAAATAAAACAACAACTAGCCAGATTACAGATATTTATTTTTATGTCGGAAATCCAGCAAAGCGGCTTTACATCCAGGTCCAGCCACCCGGCTCGTCGTCTCATTGATACTATTGTTCGAACTGAAGTTGATTTCGATAAGAACAATCTGTCCGACCGTTCTGGAAGCGACTTTCTTCGTTCTGAAATTGACAAAATCAGCAGTAACCCTTTTATTGAAGCTGATTATTATGCGTATCTGTGTCAACTATATATTGAACACACAACGGAAGTCTCCGCTTCATCTACTTCGACCACGCCCAGCGTTAATGATGATAAACCTATCAAGAGTCAGGCTTTAGAAGTTGAATCGCAGGATGTGCAGCAAATAGTAGAATTAGATGAATTGGCAAATAAGTGTGGAACGATCGATATCGTGCTGGAAACAGAGAAGCCTGATGTCGAAAATATCAAGACAGATAATATATATGCAGTAGTACAGTCAATTGTATATGACATTACATTACCGTTAAGCATGCAGGGAAGGTCGTTAATACTGTTTGACGAAGTCTGGTTTCCTTTGCTGCTCGAGGTAGCGAGAAGTCAGGGATTCAAATTTCCGGCCTGGCATAGAGTTGTAACAATAGCCAAGACTCAGGCCTGGGTGCTAACACCCAAAAATAATCAGCGAGACCTCGACAAATTGATTTCAGCCCTGGCTCATATTGAAAATTCACTGCTGCAAAGCATGCAATCTCTATCACTACCTGCTGAGCAACAGGCTTCCCTGCTGGAATTTCTCGAGCATGAGCAAGCAGATGTTATCAAACAATCAAATACCCTCATCGAAGAAACCGGCCAAATAGAATCTACAACTCTAGTAAAACAATCTTCTACAGAACAAACATCTCAGAATCAGGTGAATTCACAAGATGACCCAAACACAGAGACCATTGATGAATTTTCAGATTTGATGGAAACCGGACGTTTTCATAAGTCTGAAGATATGCTCGAAGCATTACAGTTCGACAATAAAGCCATTCCAGAAAAGGATAAGCTTTCGATTAGCTCTACAGATATCCACAAAAGTGATTGGGTAGAAATAAAGAAAGGTGATAATACAATTCTGGCTAAGTTGACCTGGAAAAACGAAAGTGGGAGCCAGTTTATATTTGTTGATAGAGAAGGCCAGCGCGTGTGCGAAATTTCAGGAGGATATCTGGACCAGGAGTTAAAAAAGGGTAATATCTCACTGATATCGTCGACGCCTGTTAGATCTCAACGTCCAGCTTTCAGTATCATTCAGACATTAAGTTAACAGGCCTGTGAGTATCCCTGCAGCACAGGCCGTTTTGTATTTTCTAGCTAGTTAAAAAAAATCAGATACCCAGCAACAACCTGGCAGGGTCTTCTAAAATATTCTTGATAGTCACCAGGAACTGTACAGCCTCCTTACCATCAACAATACGATGATCATAGGTAAGCGCCAGGTACATCATGGGTCTGGCTACAATTTCCCCGTCAATCACAACAGCTCTCTGCTGTATAGAATGCATGCCCAAAATTGCAGATTGAGGTGGATTTAATATAGGTGTCGATAGCATCGACCCAAAAATACCTCCATTAGTTATACTGAAGGTGCCACCGGTGAGTTCTTCTATACTCAGCTTACCAGATTGGGCTCGTTCACCCATAGAGCGAATCGATGTTTCAATATCAGCATAACCAAGTTGATCAGCATCACGTAAAACCGGGACGACAAGCCCGCGATTCGAACTCACAGCAATACCAATATCGAAGTAGTCATGATAGACAATATCTTCACCATCTATGGAAGCATTTACCGCTGGAAAGCGCTTCAATGCTTCTACAGATGCTTTTGTAAAAAAGGACATCATGCCAAGCTTAACACCATGAGTTTTTTCGAATGCGTCCTTATATTTTGCTCGCGCATCCATCATCGGCTTTAAATTAACTTCATTAAATGTTGTCAGCATTGCAGCTGTGTTCTGAGCCTGCTTCAGTCGCTCTGCTATCTTCGTACGCATACGACTCATCGGAACCCGGCGATCGTTTCGACCGGTACTGCCAGGAACTTCAGAAGTGGTCGGAGTAAAAACTGCAGCAGCACTGGAACCTGTAGTGCTTGCTTGCTGTTGCAAATGTTTTTCAATATCGTCTTTTAATATCGCACCTTTTTTACCACCAGGTTCAATATCACTGCTAGCAAGGTCATTTTCATTCAGCATTTTTCGTACTGCTGGACTCGCCTTAGCTGGTACGGACTTCTCCCCGGTTTCCGGCTGCTCCTCTACTGCCGCTGATACTACGGCTGCAGTGTTAATGATCGCCAATATATCACCGTCTTTTACGGTATCACCGCTTTCGAAAGCAATAGACTCAATGACTCCAGCTGAGGCAGCTACGATTTCGAGTACTACCTTGTCGGTTTCGAGGTCAACTACGTTTTCATCTACAGCAACTGTATCGCCAATTTTTTTGTGCCAGTCACCAAGTGTTCCTTCTGTTACCGATTCCGGTAGCGCGGGAACTTTTAGTTCAACCTGCATAATCTGCTCCAGTTTTTAGTCAAGTGTATATAATCACCACGAACCTTATGTGGCAAGCGATTAAAAATCAAACTAAATTAAGTCAATATTCCAGAGTTACCTTAGCTATTACCCAATTTACAATTCGAATGCTTCTTTTACCAGTTTCGTTTCCTGCTCAAGATGCAGCGACATATACCCGACAGCCGTAGAAGCCGAGGATATCCGACCTGCATACTGAACCTGCAGAGGAGCAAAAGTCTCATTAAGCCTGCTCTTAAACTCTCTCCAGGCGCCCTGATTTCGAGGTTCATCCTGACACCAGACAACCTTTTCCAGGTTTGGATACTGGTCATGAATAGCCTTGAGATCAATACGCGGAAAGGGGTAAAGTTGTTCGACTCGAACAATCGCAGCCGTGTGATCGTATTGTTGTTGGCGTACTTCGTGGAGTTTGTAGTAAATCTTGCCACAGCAAAGGACAATTCTTTTTACTCTGCTATTGTCGACATCATCTGTTTCAGGGATAACCTTCTGAAATCCACCTTCACTAAACGCACTGAGTGGCGATACTGCAGCTTCATGTCTGAGCAAACTTTTTGGACTCATTATAATCAGGGGTTTTCTAAATCCGCATTTCATTTGTGTACGCAAAAGATGGAATATCTGCGATGGTAAAGTTGGCAATACTACCCGCATATTGTGTTGTGCACAAAGTTGGAGATATCTTTCCAGACGAGCTGAAGAGTGTTCAGGACCCTGTCCTTCATAGCCATGCGGTAGTAGCATTACCAAACTACTTAGCCGGCTCCACTTCATTTCACCTGAGCTAATGAACTGATCTATAACCACCTGTGCGCCATTAGCAAAATCGCCGAACTGCGCTTCCCAGATGACCAGTGTTTTCGGATCAGTAGACGAATAACCATATTCAAAACCAAGTACAGCTTCCTCTGACAGAAATGAGTTTATGACTTCAAAACGTGGTTGACCATCAACCAGATGCTTCAGCGGTTTGTATACCTCGCCAGAATTCTGATCATGCAAGGCTGCATGACGATGAAAGAATGTACCGCGCTCACAATCCTGTCCTGATAATCGTATAGAATAGTCATCATCCAGTAATGCTGCGTAAGATAATGTTTCTGCAAAACCCCAGTCACAAAATGTTTCACCGTCGAGCATTTTATGGCGTCCTTCCATAATTTTTTTAACCCGGTGGTGCAATTGAAAGCCCTCCGGCAAGGTCATCATTTTATCACCCAGTCGACGCACTGTGTCCTGACTGATACGGGTTTGATCGGCATCGACATTATTAACATCACCTTTATCAAAACCTGCCCAGTCGCGTGCAGTAGAAACCTCCAGACCGGAAGCCACGTTGAGAGCAACGCCACCACCCTGTTCAATCGCTTTGCGGTAATCTGCGATCATCTGGTCAACTTTAACGCGTGTAGTAAAACCTTCATCAATTAATTTCTGCGCGTGCAATTCAACCAGGCGTGGATGATTTCGAATAATTTCGTACATCTTTGGCTGTGTAACAGCCGGTTCATCCGCTTCATTATGGCCGTAGCGGCGATAGCAGATCATATCGATGACAACATCCTGCTGAAATCTTTCACGAAATTGAACAGCGAGTTCGGCAATGAATACACATGCCTCCGGGTCATCTCCATTCACATGGAAAATCGGTGCCTGGATCATTCGTGCGATCTCAGTACAGTAAAGCGTGGAACGGACATCACGCGGATTACTGGTGGTAAAACCAATCTGATTATTAACAATAATATGGATGGTTCCACCTGTTTTATAACCACGCGTTTTACACATATTGAAGGTTTCCATAACCACGCCCTGCCCGGCAAATGCGGCGTCGCCATGAATCAAGATTGGTAAAACATCCCTGGTTTTATGGTCACGAAAGCGGTGTTGACGCGCTCGCACAGACCCTTCAACAACTGGATCAACAATTTCCAGATGCGATGGATTAAATGCTAACGCCAGATGCATCGGGCCTTCGTCGGTATAAATGTCAGATGAAAATCCCTGATGGTACTTTACGTCATAGTTATATCGATCATCCCACTCGATATTTCCTTCGAACTCATCAAATAGGTCCGAAGGCATCTTGCCGAAGATATTGGTCAATACATTCAGGCGACCTCGGTGCGCCATTCCAATGACAACTTCATGAGTTTGATTAGCGCCAGCCTGCTGGACAATTCTGTCAAGAAGTGGAATGAGGGATTCACCACCTTCCAGTGAGAATCGTTTCTGACCGATATAACGAGTGTGTAGATACTTCTCCAGATTTTCAGCCGCAATGACTCGATCAAGAATTCGATTTTTCCGACCTTCGCGAAAATTCGGTGTAGCAAGGCTTCTCTCCAGATGTTCCTGAATCCATCGCTTTTGCGAAAGGTCTTCTATATACATATACTCTGAAGCCAAAGTACCGCAATAAGTTTTCTCAAGGTGCTCTACAATTGTACGTAATGGTGCTTCTTCGAGTCCATACATCGACCCCGTGTTAAAAATTGTATCAAGATCACTTTCATTCAGGTTATGACCTTCCAGGGTTAAATCCTTGGTTGGGTCTTTCTGTTGTTGACCAAGCGGGTCGATCTTAGATCGACGATGACCCTTTATACGATAGGCATTAATTAATTGAAGAACCGAAACTTGCTTAGATTGAAATTCATGTTGAACTGCACTGACATTGGGATTACCTGATCTGCGATTCATGACTGCAGATTTCATCTGCTCCTGTATCGCGAGATGATCCTGGTCGGGTGCCAACCCGCCATTTTTTAAATCGGCAAACCAGTTACGCCAGTTTTCATCAACATTACGTTCGTTTTTAAGATATTCACTGTACAGTTCTTCAATGAATACAGCATTGCTACCCTGAAGATAACTTTCCTGCTGCATTTTATCCATGCTCATGCTTATAACTCTCGCTTTCGACATACTGGGGTTAGATGATTATTTTCATTGGGAAATCATATACATAATAGCTGACTATTCGACTAATTCAATTGTACAAGTTATTCAATATCTATCTATTGGCAATCACCTAAAAAAGTCTCTAGCTGGTGAAAATCACATACGAATTCTCAATATCATTAGATGTGATGCTTCTATAACCGTATAAACAGCACTGAAACTGTTCCCAAATTTTATTCCCCTGCTAGAATACCGCAACTTTTTCGGGGAGCGACTGAATGGCACAATATATTTTTACCATGAGCGGTGTCGGCAAGGTAGTCCCTCCACAAACCGAAATATTAAAAGATATTTCACTAAATTTTTTCCCAGGGGCGAAGATCGGCGTTCTGGGTTACAACGGTGCTGGGAAATCAACGCTGTTACGAATTATGGCTGGAATTGATACTGAATACACCGGCGAAGCACGACCACAGACCGGTATTAAAATCGGTTACCTTCCTCAGGAGCCTGAACTCGACACCAGCCTTGATGTTCGGGGTAATGTTGAACTCGGCGTTGCCGAAACCAAAGCAATACTAAATCGCTTCAACGAAGTCAGTGCTCAGTTCGCTGAACCCGATGCCGACTTCGACAAACTCATGGTGGAACAGGCAGAGCTACAGGAAAAAATAGACAATGCCGGCGCCTGGGAACTTGATCGTAAACTCGAAATTGCTGCGGATGCATTGCGTCTTCCACCCTGGGACGCAGCCGTCGAGTATTTGTCAGGCGGTGAAAAAAGGCGGGTCGCACTGTGTCGATTGCTTGTCTCAAATCCTGACATGTTGATTCTTGACGAACCAACCAATCATTTAGATGCTGAATCAGTCGCCTGGCTGGAAAGATTTCTGCAGGACTTTCCCGGTACCGTAGTTGCCGTAACCCACGATCGATACTTTCTCGACAACGTAGCTGGCTGGATTCTCGAACTGGACCGCGGCCACGGCATTCCATGGCAGGGCAATTATTCTTCCTGGCTTGATCAAAAACAGAAACGCCTCGAACACGAGGAACGCTCCGAGAAAGCCCGTTTGAAATCCATAAAAGCAGAACTCGAATGGGTTAACTCGAACCCTAAAGGTCGTCAGTCAAAAAGCAAGGCTCGATTAAAACGCTTTGAGGAAATTTCGTCATCGGATTACCAGAAACGATCGGAAACAGGTGAATTGTATATCCCTCCCGGTCCCAGACTTGGTGATGTAGTTGTTGAAATTGAGGATGGCAAAAAATCATTCACTGAAAAGCTACTGTACCAGCACCTCGAATTCAAGCTACCGCGAGGTGGTATCGTCGGCATTATCGGCCCGAATGGAGCAGGTAAATCGACTTTGTTTAAAATCATGGTTGGTCAGGAAACTCTGGACGAAGGTTCTATAAAAATTGGGGATACGGTAGAGATATCCTATGTTGATCAATCGCGTGATGATCTCAATGGCGATAATACTATCTGGCAGGAATTATCAGACGGGCTTGACAATATTGTCGTCGGTAACTATTCGATACCTTCACGCGCTTATGTATCACGTTTCAATTTTCGCGGTGCAGCGCAACAGAAGTTTGTTAAGGACCTATCCGGCGGAGAGCGTAATCGTCTACACCTGGCCAAGCTGCTAAAAAGCGGCGGTAATCTGTTGCTGCTGGACGAACCTACCAATGACCTTGACGTAGAAACACTACGTGCGCTGGAAGATGCCATTCTTGAGTTTCCCGGATGTGTCGTTGTTATCTCGCACGATCGCTGGTTTCTCGACCGTATCGCAACCCATATTATCGCGTTCGAAGGGGATAGCCAGGTGTATACCTACGAAGGCAATTACTCGGAGTACGAGGCACACCGCAAGCAACGCATGGGACAGGATTCAGATCAGCCGCATCGTATCAAATACAGGAAACTTGAAGCATAACCATGCCGAACATCGACAAACTGTTCGGTCGCCTGGATGCACTGCTCGACAGAATTGATCGGCTACTGCCATCTATTAGCACAATCGAAACCAGCGATCAGCATCAGGCTTATCGATGGCACGATTGCGGACTTGAAGGTATAACCAGTTTCGATCGGGTTGATCAATCTGAACTACTTCACCTCGATCGGCAGAAAAATCTGTTAACCAGAAACACGGCTCAATTTATAAGAGGCAAACCGGCTAATAATGCATTATTATGGGGCGCTCGTGGTACCGGAAAATCATCCCTGATAAAGGCTCA
>JAAEOZ010000406.1 GCA_024222685.1 Gammaproteobacteria bacterium
TAATATAAGTAATCCTCTTCCTTGAAGAAAACATCCTGTTGACGATTTCCTCTCTGGATTATGTGGTGAGGATATCCTGGTAGTACCACTCTTGCTAGTCTGGCCATTTGGTCATTCTAACCTATTTAAGTATTGTGTCCCCAGAATTACAGAATTCCAACGTTGTTATAAGCGGTTCATTGATATAAATCCAGGCTTGTACCTTCTACTTCGCAGACTTTTTTTACAGCTTGACGGTGTGCAATATTCCTTAAGTAGCGACCTAAGTGTTCATAACATAGAGGCTGTTGCCTGAACCCATTTGCCCAATGCGCGAGCATAAACAGGAAGAAATCACAAACGCTCAGGCGATTACCAACCAGGAAATCTTTACCTTCCAGCTCTTTATCAAGCAAAGCAAACATCCCGGTAATACGCTTCTCCTGAGCCATAGATATTGACTCAGTTTTTCCTGAGTCCAGGGTATGCTTATCTGGATAAAGGTAGAACATTAACTCCGATTGAACGCTAGATGTCAGGTAAAAAATCCATTGAAAGAATAAAGCCCTGTCAGGATCTCCAATTCCTGGAATCATATTCGCCTGTGGATGTTTATCACACAAATGCAGGCAAATTGCCGCACTTTCAAAAATAACCGAATCACCATCGACTAGTGTAGGAATACGGCCGGTCGGATTGAGTTTGAGGTACTTGATCGATTTTTGCTCTTCCGACTTTCTGTCAACTAGGACAAGCTCATAGTCGACACCCATTTCTTCGAGGAGCATATGAGGAGCCCAGCTCGCATTACGTGGATAATAAAATAATTTATACAACTTAAACTCCTTGATCCCAGCCTGAATTTATAAATTTACATCTCATAGGAGACTCCAGCATAAACGTTTCGATTTCCTCGGTCACTATCACTTTCCATACGCAACTTTAATTCCATCATATTGGTCATTCATGCCCATCGTGATATCCTGTCCGGGCCTGATCCAGCAAAGGATCCATAACCAGAGGTTAAAACATGAACGAGGAAGCTGATCGCTTTCACGCGCGGCCAGATGCGCGACCTGCAGACCCACGATTTTCTTCGGGTCCCTGTAAAAAATATCCCGGCTGGGACATTTCTCATCTGAAAACCGAGTTTCTCGGACGTAGCCATCGCGCTAAATTACCCAAACAACGCTTGGCTGATGCGATAACAAAATCACACCGTCTTCTTCAGTTACCCGAGGACTGGAAGCTGGGTATTGTGCCAGGCTCTGATACCGGAGCATTCGAAATTGCGATGTGGTCACTACTTGGTAGCAGGCCGGTGGATGCGTTGGTATGGGAAAGCTTTTCCAGCGACTGGGCCAAAGACCTACGTGCCTTCGGTCTGGACAATTTAAATATCATCGAAGCCGATTACGGTGATTTACCCGACCTGTCACTTATCTCTGCAGATCACGATCTTGTAACAGTCTACAATGGCACCACCAGTGGCGTTTGTCTGCCAGATCTCGACTGGTTAACACAGGGTCGCGAAGGTCTCGTGCTTTGCGATGCGACTTCAGCAGCCTACGCGATGCCGATGGATTTTGACAAGCTCGACGTCGTCACATGGTCCTGGCAAAAGGTGCTTGGCAGCGAGGGTGCACATGGCATGCTGGCACTTGGCCCGCGAGCAGTGGAGCGACTGCAATCGACTCAGGTAAAATTTCCCCTGCCCAAGATTTTTCAGCTCACTAAAAATGGAAAACTCATCGAAGGAATTTTCAAAGGCGCGACAATTAATACACCGAGTATGTTAGCGCTGGAAGATCTTCACTGCGCACTGGACTGGGCAGAAAGTATCGGGGGCGTCGAGACATTGTGGCAACGTTGCCGAGAGAACTTTAACTGCATCGATGACTGGGTTCAGAAAACTGGCTGGATCGACTGGCTGGCAGGCAAGCCTGAAAACCGTTCACCTACTTCTATGTGCCTGCGCATCACCGATGCTGACTTCAACAATTTGTCTCTCGATGATCAGCAACAATCTATTAACCGTATGCTGGCAATACTCGAGCAGGAAGGCGTTGCACTGGATATCGGTAACTATCGCAGTGCACCTCCCGGATTTCGCATCTGGGGCGGCGCCACTGTAGAAACCAGTGATCTCGAAGCCTTAACGCCATGGCTAGACTGGGTGTTTACACAATCAAAACAGGAAGCATGAGATGACTACACCCAAGGTATTAATTTCGGATTCCATGTCGAGTCAGGCTTTGGCAATCTTTCAGGAGCGTGGTATTGAAGTTGTACAACCCGGCAAACTCAGCGAAGCCGAATTATTCGATATAATTGGTGAGTTCGAAGGCCTTGCGATTCGCTCCTCGACCCGGGTAAGCGCAGAAACGCTGCAACACGCCGGCAAATTAAAAGTAGTCGGACGCGCCGGTATCGGCGTCGACAATGTCGATGTGCCCGCCTGTACGCGTCGTGGCGTAGTGGTCATGAATACTCCTCTGGGCAATGCCATTACCACCGCAGAACACGCTATGGCAATGATGCTGTCACTGGCCAGACATATCCCGCAGGCAAGCAGTTCTACGCATGCCGGTAAGTGGGAGAAATCACGCTTCATGGGAATGGAATTATCGGGCAAATTACTCGGGCTAATCGGCGCCGGCAATATTGGATCCATCGTTGCGCAAAAAGCCATCGGCTACGGTTTGCGTGTGCAGGCATACGACCCTTTCCTGACCGAGCAACGTGCCGATAAAATGGGTGTGATGAAGGTTGATCTGGATACTTTGTTAACCAGCTCGGACATCGTTTCGCTACATGTTCCGAAAACGCCTGATACCAGCAATATCATCGATGCAACGGCGATAAGCAAGATGAAAAAAG
The DNA here is from genome assembly GCA_024222685.1 of Gammaproteobacteria bacterium. GTDB lineage: Bacteria > Pseudomonadota > Gammaproteobacteria. The sequence continues at coordinate 2,860 of JAAEOZ010000406.1, forward strand.
GCTGCCTGCTTGTCAATTGCGCACGTGGTGGCCTGGTCGATGAACTGGCACTTCGCGCGTCTCTGGAAAGCGGGCACCTGAAGGGCGCGGCACTGGATGTATTTGAGGTGGAACCGGCAAAAGATAATGTGCTATTCGGTCTCGAAAATGTTATTTGCACCCCGCACCTCGGTGCATCGACTATAGAGGCTCAGGAAAAGGTCGCCATTCAGGTCGCCCAGCAGATAAGTGAATACCTGCTTACCGGTGCAGTTCAAAATGCCATTAATGCACCGAGTATCAGCGCCGAAGAATCCAAAATACTCAAACCTTATCTAAAGCTTGCACAATGTATGGGCTCATTCGTCGGTCAGCTCACCCACGACCCAATCAGGTCGCTGACAGTCACCTACGGTGGTAAAGCTAACGAAGTAAACGTATCGCCTTTAACTGGGCAGGTGGTGCAATCGATACTCGAACACCATAGCAGTTTCGTCAATTCGGTAAACGCACGCGAAGTCGCCAGAGACCGTAACATTGATGTCATCGAGGCACACAACGAAGGCAAGGACGAATATCCCTGTCGTATCACAGTAGGCGTTGAAACCGAAACCAGCACGCATAGCATTTGCGGCACGCTGATACAGAATAAACCTCGCATTATCGATGCCAAAGGTATTCCGCTTGAATCAAAACTGGGTGAGCACATGCTATATATCACCAATAGTGATACACCGGGAGTTATCGGAAATATTGGCACCACCATGGCAACGCACAATATCAATATTGCGAATATGCATCTGGGCCGAGATATTGCAAAAGGTGATGCTATCGTATTAATCGAAATCGATGAAAAGCTTGAAAAAGATGATCTTGCGCGACTAAGAGCCTTGCCAAATATTAATGATGTGCAGTATTTGAATTTTCCTGGGTTGTGAAATAGATCGAATTGTTGGCGGGTTGCTTTTCGAGTGTCTCGTCTATCATTGGCTGCTAGTGTAGTACACTAGCATTAGGGAAAAATAACTGTTTATCCTGTAACTTATACTGCCCAATTATCTGTTGCCCACGCTTAGACAATATCCAGTCGATAAAAGCCTGTGCCGGTTTAACTTTCACTGTCTGACAGCGATCCGGGCTGACCATCATAACACCATATTGATTAAACAGTTTTTTATCGCCCTGGTACAAAATTTTGAAGTCCTGGCGGTTTCCAAAACTAATCCAGCTGGCACGGTCTGTCATCACATAAGCATGCATTCCGATACCGACGTTCAGGGTAGCGCCCATTCCTGAACCGGTTTCTCGATACCACTGACCACTTGCCGGTTGCGGATCTATCGCCGCAGATTTCCATAATTCCAGTTCCTTCTGATGCGTTCCCGAGTTATCACCACGTGAGAGGAATATCGATTCGGATTGCGCTATGCGCTTCAGGCTTCCCTCTATTGATTTCGCCGAATGGATATTAGCAGGATCCGTTGA
>JAAEOZ010000407.1 GCA_024222685.1 Gammaproteobacteria bacterium
AGCGATAGTACGCCGGTGAACGACGGCGTTGGCGGGCGTTTTATTCTAACTAATCAGTTGGGTAAAACTGTTACCGAACAGGATATGAAAGGTAAGTATGGGCTGATCTTTTTCGGCTATACCTCCTGTCCAGATATTTGCCCGACTAATATGATGGTCTTATCCCGAACAATTAGCCTTATGAGTGAGCGAACAGGTAATCTTCAAGCCTATTTTATTACGGTAGATCCAGCAAGGGATACGGTGAAGGTATTGCGTGACTATCTGGACTATTTCGATAATCGGCTGATGGCGTTAACAGGGTCGGAACAGATGATTGACCGGGTCGCAAAACAGTTCAAGGTCAGGTTTGAAAAAGTTGCTGGGGAATCATCAGATCCCGAATTATATGCGATGGATCATACCGCCAGCCTCTTTTTAATGGCGCCGGATGGCAGCTTTGTCACCAGATTTGCCTATGGCATAACAGCAGACGATCTGGTAAAACAATTGCTGGCGATTATGGGATAAGGTTGTTTTTGTATGTGCCAGAATAGTTTAGAGGCCCTGACCGGGCAGGAGTAATAATGAGTGAACCTACCAGCGATATTTATCATTGCCAGACGACGGGTAATATCGCGCGAACCTGTTTTGATGCAGTAAGACCGGCATTTCTGTCAGCTTCAATTCTGCCTGTACTCTCCGCATTTGCTTATGTCCTTGGCGTTTACGGATCGCTGGATTATTTGCTGGCATTGTTAACACTGATCAGCATAGCCTGCATCCATTCCTCCGCCAATGTCCTGAATGATTATTTTGATTCAAAAAATGGTACTGATAAAGCTAATCTGCAACGCGTGTATCCTTTCTCAGGAGGTAGTCGATTTATTCAAAATGGTGTGTTGAGTGAAGATCAGACCTTCAAGCTTGGATCTGTGTTGCTGCTGGCGGGAATTGTATTCGGGCTGATTATCGCTTATATCAGTGGCCCCGTAATTTTATTGATTGGTTTCATCGGTGCTGTATTGGCCGTGTTCTATTCCGCGCCCCCCTGCCTTGCCTGTAAAGGGCTGGGCGATTTGACCATAGCAGCCTGTTTTGGACTGTTACCGGTAATCGGCACGGTTTATAGTCAGACTGGTGCTGTGACAAACAGTTCGATCTGGCTAGGACTGGTTATTGGCTGTTTTGTGGCTGCAATACTATGGATTAATTCCATCCCGGACATCGATGCAGACAAAAATGCAGGAAAGCATACCTGGCCAGCCCGGCTCAATAACAAAGTCGCTTCATGGATGCATGGTGCCTGGTTCATCTGCGGATTTGGCATGATTTTATTTACCCCCATTGGCGCAGGATATCTGGCCTTACTGGCGACTGTGCCGGCCACCATAGCCGTTGTGTCAGTGATCCGGGGAAATTTCATACCGGCTATTCCGATGACTCTGGTTACGCATGCAATGGTCTGTATCCTGCTGGGGGCTGGTTTTTTGATCGCTTAGGAGTTTGTCGGCACCTCTTTTGATCCAGAGACAACGGCTTGTCCGTCGTTAATGATTTGAATCAAATGGAAACTCGATACGGGTGGTAATCTGTTTTCTTACAGCTAATGCCCTTGAGTCTGATTATGTCTGGATTA
>JAAEOZ010000408.1 GCA_024222685.1 Gammaproteobacteria bacterium
AACAGTTTTATTGTCTTGCCGAGTGCTTCGAAACAGATTGCTTTATCTTCGGTGATAACCTGTACGTTATCCAGTCCCTAGGCCATTGCGTCAGGCCAGCGATTAGCTAACACGTGTCTGCCGTTGGTGTGGGGGCAACTGCTCCAGGTTAGACTGTCGCCGAAAGCTAGAATGTTTTTCAAAAAAGTCACTCGTCGTCTATATTGATATAAATTTCATAGCCTTCTATCTTCACCGGCCAGGTTTTCAAATTACCAAAGCAACCATCGGCTATAAGCAGATATCGAGCATGATATTAATGAATGGACTGGATCAATGTTTCCATCATCTGCGATAGCGACACAACCACCACACCATCCTTTGTTTTGAATGTCTCCTTATCGCTGTACACAATAAACTTATGGTCGGGTTTGATGTCCTGACAGGCCAGATGAAATCCCCGGGTGAGTTTTGGTGTCGTCGAATGTTTCACCTCTATGGCCCAGAGTTTACCATTAACACTCAGCACCAGATCGATTTCAGCGCCTGCGGCAGTGCGATAGAAATAAGCTTCGGCATGCGCGGGTAAAACAGAGAGAATGTTTTCAATGACAAATCCCTCGAAACTGGCGCCTAGAACAGGATGTCCGAGTAAATCATCCATGCTCTGAATATTCATTAGCGTATGCAGGAGCCCGCTGTCGCGGATATAAGTCTTTGGGCTTTTTACCAGTCGCTTGCCGACATTACTGTGCCAGGGTTGAAGTCGTCGCACTAACATCAGGTCGACCATTAAATCGAGATAACGCAAAACGCTTTGACCAGAGACTCCGAGACTGCCGCCATATTGAGAGGCGTTAAAGAGTTGGCCCTGATTATGACCAAGCATGGTCCAGAATCGTCGCAGAGTTTCAGCGGGAATGCGCGAACCCAGCATAGGAATATCGCGTTCCAGATAACTGCGAATAAAGTCCTGTCGCCATGCCATGCTGCCATGGTTTTCAAGGAATGAATCAGGGAAGCCACCATTCAGCCACAGGGTGATCAGGTTCTCTGAGCCAACTTCAGAAATATTGAAAGGGTATAGTTCCTGGTAAGAAATTCTCCCCGCCAGAGATTCAGAGGTTTGATTCAGTAGCTCATTCGACGCAGAACCCAGTAACAGAAACTGGGCGTTGCGATGCCCGGCTCGCCGGTTTTTATCGATTTGGCTTCGCAGCACCCGAAATAATTCGGGCTTACGTTGTACTTCGTCAATAACAATGAGCTTGCCCGTGTTTTGCTTAAAATAGAATTCAGGATCATCCAGTTTCTGACTGTCGCTGGAAAGTTCAAGGTCGATGTAGGCGGAGTCCGTGTCCCCGGCAATCTCCAGAGCAAGTGTGGTCTTGCCAACCTGCCGAGGGCCAAGAATAGCCACTGTAGAATTTCTGGCCAGTGCTCTTTGAATATTTGAATGGCATTGCCTCTTCAACATCCTTGTATTATTACTATCTAATGGTAGATATGCAAGGTTAAATGTATTATTTGTTTATTGCTATCTGGTTCCTGAGGTTGGTCGATTGCTTTCGACTTTTCCTCTTTGATGTTAATGATGAAACAGGCAGGTGCCGACAGGGGTATCTGGACTAGTCGCCCTGTGCCTAAATATTCCTGCAAAATTTCACAAAGCGCATAATCTCGGAAAATGGCTGTATTTTGTGCATGCTTCGCTTAATGTATAACTAGCTTTATTTGGTCATAAGCCTGGCATTAGATATTTTTTGATTTTGATGAAACG
>JAAEOZ010000409.1 GCA_024222685.1 Gammaproteobacteria bacterium
AACCAGTCCACCTGTAGCCAGCCCGGTTTCACTGCATCTCCTATGGTGGCTTTGTAGCTACTCCATTGCCACTGCTCTATCTTTTTTAACTATCCCCGTTCTAATCGGATTAAGTACAACATAGCGGCATAATTCCAGCAGGTAAGTATCTCAGGGGTCTTGCCATCGAGGAAGTACAGATCGGGCTATGCGACTTGGAAAGACCTGACCCCATATTTCCCATATTTCCCGCCCTCTTTATCGAACAACTAGTCGGCGACCTAATTCGATAACTATTAGTACAGCTGCAGGCCATAACACCCACGGGTAACCAGACCAAGTTATTAAATTGACCACGGCCAGTCCGGCAACAATTACTGCATAGCAACCCATCATGCGTTTACGCCAGCCATTAACGTGGAACAGAACTGCCACAATTCCCCAAATCGTCGCAATAGCGATTCCAGGCCAATAGGCCCAGATTCCAGGCCCGGTGCTAATATCGATTACGAATAAAATGATCCAGATGGCCCCGAGCACCTTAGCGTGTCGGAGAAAGCGGTCTTTCTGCTCTTCCAAGTTTGGAATAAAATTGCTCGACGCTTGGGGTTGAGCATGACGTACACCGCGATCGGGGCTGCGTCTTTTTACTTTGGTAGGGCCCCTTCGCTTTCCCCCAAAAGAAACATGATATACCGCCTCGTCCTCAGATAAATTTTTGAGGCTCTTCTCGCCCAGATACTCAAAATTGATCGAGAGTTTGTGTCTAACTTGTCGGTAAACGTCTTCGGAAATGCAAATACCTCCAGGCTCGGCCAAACTTTCCAGCCTTGCAGCGAGATTAACTCCCTCTCCATATATATCGTCTTCGTCAGCGACAATCTCGCCCAGATTAATGCCCATACGAAATGCGAAGTGACGATCTTTGGGAGTCTTCGAGTGAATGGCGGCAAGATCTGTCTGCATGGAGATCGCGCACTGAACAGCTTCCGTCGCTGTCGGAAATTCTGCAAGGAATCCATCGCCGGTATGCTTTACGATGCGCCCGCGATACCTCGCAACTGTAGGATCGATTACGTCCTTACGGGCGGACCACCAGGCCGAAAGAGTTGCGTCCTCATTGGCTTCCATAAGGCGCGTATATCCGGCAACATCGGCTGCAAGAACAGCAGCAAGTCTACGTTGAACCTCCTGATCCGTCATATTTCTACCTTAGTCGAATAACTCTGCCGTCAGTCTAGAGATAGTTAATCTAATGACAAAGGGGAAAGAGTCTTTACAGCAGAATAAAGTATAAAAGCTATTGCTACCACCAATAAATTCACGTCAATATCACTGCTGAGGCATCGAAAATAGAGGGGGTCAGGTCTTTCCATATCGCATCACTCAAACCGTTTTATTATCCGGCTGTCAGTCGTGTAATGCCTGTCAAAGTATTCGCCGATTTGCTTCATC
>JAAEOZ010000410.1 GCA_024222685.1 Gammaproteobacteria bacterium
TCGCATGGATAGCTTTTCCGAGCGCCGGGTCAGCGTTAACCGTATCCGCGATGTGATGGTCGATCAGGGCTATTACGAAGCCGTTACCTATTCGTTTGTGTCGCCGGAACTACAGGACATTCTCGACCCGGGGCAGCAAACGCTGCCGCTGGCCAATCCAATTTCGGCGGATATGTCGGTGATGCGTACGCGTTTATTGCCGGGCCTGATACAGGCGCTGCGGCACAACTTGAATCGCCAGCAGTCGCGCGTCAGGTTGTTCGAGACCGGACTGTGTTTTATTCCAGGTGCGAACGGGCTCGAACAAACGCCGCATATCGCCGGAGTAATCACCGGGAACCGGGTTGAAGAGGGTCTTTACGCCAGCGCGGGAAGCGTCGATTTTTACGATATCAAAGGTGATCTCGAGTCGATTTTAGGGCTCTCGGATCAGGCCGGATTTGAATTTGAGCGTACTGAAAATCCTGTGTTACACCCGGGGCAGGGCGCTGATTTGGTGCTTGCCGGGGAAGTTATCGGTTTCATTGGCGGATTGCATCCTGCCATATTGAAAAAACTCGATGTAAATCAGCCAGTTTTTGTGTTTGAGAGTAAAGTTTCGCCAATACTGCGATCTAAATTACCTAATTTCAGTGAAATGTCACGATTTCCTTCGATACGTCGCGATATTTCTGTCGCAGTCGATGCGGATATCCCGGTTCAAAGGCTGATAAATTGCATTTATTCGATAAAAAATGAAATATTGCAGGAAGTATTTGTATTTGACGTCTATACTGGAAAAGAAGTGAGAAATAATCGAAAAAGCGTCGCTTTGGGCTTGATTTTACAGGACTTTTCACGCACCCTAGTCGACGAGGATGTGGAAAATTTAGTAGATAAAGTCCTCGTACAATTAAAAGAACACTACAACGCCGATTTGAGGGAGAACTAATGTCATTGACCAAGGCTGATATGGCCGAAATGCTATTTGAAGAACTTGGTCTCAACAAAAGAGAAGCTAAGGAAATAGTTGAGCAATTTTTCGAAGAAGTAAAAGTAGCACTTGAAACCGGCCACCAGGTAAAGTTATCTGGCTTTGGAAATTTTTTGACTCGGTCAAAAGCTGAAA
>JAAEOZ010000411.1 GCA_024222685.1 Gammaproteobacteria bacterium
AAATCCACGTTTGTCGCAAAAGTCCAAAGCCTTCGTCAGGAGTTCTTTACCTATCCCGCTACCGCGTGTTGGATTGCTGACAATGAACCAACGCAGATGAGCAAGATCGTTACCCAGATCCTCACCATCGATAGAAATACTACCGACAATTTGACCGCCTGTTTCTGCACGCCAGGTCTCGTTCTGTGTTCCATCTATGCGGGTAAAGAATTCAGCGATGTCACCGGCAATTCTTGATTCGAAGCTTACGCCAAAACCATAGTGCTTGTTCATATGGGAATGGAGCATCTCAACTATGCGTCCGATGATTGTCGGTGTATAGCCTGTTTTAAAATCAATTCGGTCTATCGGGCGGCTACTGTCACCTGCGCTTGAAGTTGCTTTCAGTGCCGCGGAGTAATCCTGCAAGCTTTTGAGAATGAGGTTCTGAGAGTGATCATCCAGCTGGTTGAGCGCCACTGACACTTGTTTCTCGGCATAACTGTCTATCCCCTGCAAGGTTTTCCTGCCCCGGCGGGTCAGGTAAAGATACTTCATCCGGGTATCGTCTTTCGATCGTAGTTCCTTAATCTCCTGCCTGTCAGCCAGGGATTTCACCAGACGACTAACGGTCGATTTTTCCAACAACAACTTGTCACAAAGAGCTTTGGACGACAGCCCGTCGGCCTTTCCAATTTCGATGATTGCGTGAACCGCTGAAGCGGATAGATCAGTCCCGGCGACAGTGTGATTCATGAAGCCAAATTCGCGAACGAGTTCGCGCGAAGCTGTCCGGATATCGGAGATCAATGGAGACATTTTATAGGGCAAGGCCACGCTTCTAATATGGTTGTATTATACAACCATATTAGAAGCGCTCATGTAGGTCAAGATCCATTTTGAAGCAAATTAAAGAATTCGCAGAGGCTAGTTAAGCAAAGTTTCTGATAAATCGAAAAGGGGTGGAATGAAAATTGAGACAACAGTAATGAATGGCACTTACTTAAGCTCACAATCATCGTCATACCAATTCAACCAGGACCGGATAAACGGTAAAAGTTTTCGCGAATGCCTCGGCGGCTACGCCGCCTGCGGTTTACTTCGCGAAAACTTTTACCGTTTATCCGGTCTTGAAATCTATTGAGCATTTAAATTCCGGATATGTTTCGAAAACCCATGCTTGCAGTCTAATGTAAGTGCCATTGACAACAGTAATGAATGTTAAGACGCTTCCATCGAATAACACATAACAGCCGAATCAGCGGCACTTTGTCCGGCTGCGACCTTTTGTAAGTGTTATTCGTCAGCAAGCGCCAGGTGAAATCTGTCGATCCCTGTGCACAGTGCTATATACCGCAAACCATTTCGCTTATTCGGCACTGCCTAGCACGAGTTCAAAAGCCGCGCTGCTTCCACGAAGTGAAAATATGTAGCTGGCAAGATTTGGTTTTCCAGAAAAACTGTCACATTTCTGTTCAACTTGAACTGTGAGTTTCAATCCTTTTCTAAACAAACTCCAGAGTTCATCTTCCGGGGTTCCCCATCTGGCTTTCAACTCGGTTGTTGTTGGTTCAACAGAGTAACCCAAAACCGGAATATCGGTTTTGTCGATCATAATTTTCCAGCCTTTGTAGTCGCATTTCATTGTCTCTTTATCGTGGGTATCAGTTACAAGGAGTTCAACTGGGCTCTCGGGTTTTACTCGCCTGATGACCAGATTTGGCATTGACTCGTTGCTCGAGTCAGCTTGCGCAGGCGTTAATGCGATTCTCTTTTCGATTTCGGTGCCCTTGCCTTCGAGACGAAATTTCCAGTCCCCAATTTTTGCCTGGGCCATCACAGTACCGGCAAACAACGCACCGAAAGCTATCCATGAACCGATTATTAATGCCCGAAAAACCACGAAATACTCCTGTCCAGAAGACATATTCATTTCCTAAATCTCCGCCTGACGCCCCGCAAGGTGAGTGCATTACGGGCACTCAATCCATCCGCACCTTGTTCGTTATGTGTTTCTTCACGTCGAAATTTCAACTCCAGCTTCGATTTCTATGGGTGCTCGAAAAGAAAGTTCTGCCATAGCTACTGTTTTCACCTGCCGCCTCCTCGAAAACTTCAAGAATTAAATCAGAAAATCGGATAATTACCAGTAGTGCTTGCACAAAATCTGGTGCTTTGATCATCCTCAAAGCTTGGAGCCAGGCAGAATATTATCGATAGTTCCGAGTTCCCGCCGGAGACGACTTAACCTGGAAAGGTCAGCCTGGCGAATCGATTGCCTGCGCTGGCTATGTAGCAAATTTGTCATTTCACTCTGTAACCCGAATGACATGCTACACAGGCAGATGTGATTTCTGAAATGGCCTTGTATGCCGGCAGCACTTCTCCTTCTTGTGCTTTCAACGCAAATCGACTTGCTGCCTTATGCATAGCGGTGCCAGCTTGACGCATTCCCTCGGGCATGAACCTGGCCATGTGGCTGGCTCCATGCGATTCAAGAGAACTCATACCCAAACGGTACTCGGCTGTCTCTGCAGCTTTATCTAGCTCCCCTTCACCCAGGTAAATAAGAATTTCATTGATGGCGGCTAAATGATCTCGCATATTGGACATCATATGTTCTTGCATCATTTGGGGTAACTCTACGAGGGCCCTTGCGTCTTTTGATGCCATTGAGTTGCCTGCCAGGCAGGCGATAAATACTGTGAAAAAGAGATAGTGAAGTCTACTCATGCTTCTCAATTGTGATTGCCATACAACGCGCCACGTCGACGGTGCGGCTCTGCCGAGTTCGACTGCATGTACTTGTCACGTAGAATTTGCCCAACCCTGTCTCGGCCCTGTCTCGATTCGAAAATGATAATAATTGTTAGTCGGTGATCTCGCATTGCACATAGGATAAGTTAGGTAAATCGAAAAGTAGATCAATTTCTTGCTCAAAGCTCGATACAGGCACTACTTTTCCAGTGCCATAGATAATTCGATCATTACTGTCACAACCGCGAATCAGCATACCCCGAGCACGATATAAATCCGGAGATCCGGCAGATTCTCGATAATGCTCACATTGATTGGCACACAAAAAATGGGTCCGACTTCGGCATAAGGTTGTAACTTTGCAAATGACTGATAGGCTAAAACTAGCATAGGTTCGCCCAATGGAATTTCTTGTAAGCAATGTCTGCAAGGATTGCCGTGGTCGTCTGAAATCGATTTTTCAGCCAGCTGGCCGTTTGCGTCAAGTTCTCCACCCACCAGTTTGCGGACATCGTCCGTTGGA
>JAAEOZ010000412.1 GCA_024222685.1 Gammaproteobacteria bacterium
CCAATTTTCCTCAATCTGTCGTTGGTCGTGATGTAAAGAAAGCAGTTTTACTTCTTCATTTTCCATCATATCGGCGAGCGAAATCGTAGTAAGGTAATCCTGTATTTGCTCGCTTAGTTCTTCCCATAACTGCTCGGTTAAACAGGGCTCAAAATCAGTAGCACCTTCTAGTACATCTTTGTTGGTAACACGCATTTCTTCGTCGACCGCACGAATCACATCAGCGATGCATACCTTTTCCGGTGATGCTCCAAGACTATAACCTCCTCCGGGACCACGTGTACTGGTAACCAGATTATTGCGGCGCATTTTTGCAAACAACTGCTCCAGATAAGACAGGGAAATACCTTGCCTGACCGAAATATCGGCTAGTGAAACTGGCCCATTCTCGGAATGCATAACTATATCGAGCAATGATGTTACTGCATAACGACTTTTTGTTGATAAACGCATAGTAAAACGATTTTTGAGTCAGGTTCTGTTGAAGTATACAATCCTGACTAAAATGGTCAACTATTTAGAATTGAATATGAGGTATGTTTGTGGCTAAGGCTGTTTCAGCGGAATTGCCACAACCACAACCATACCCTGGCCTGGACCTGATTTGAGGCTGAGACTTCCATTGTGCGCTTCGACAATAAGCCGACAGAGGTATAAGCCGAGTCCATAGCCACCGGTTTTTCGTTGTCGGGCACTATCACTACGATAAAAAGGATCGATCAGTCGCGGCAGGTCATCAGAATTCACCCCTGGCCCATAATCGATGACACTGAACTTCATAGTGTCCCGTTCCTGTTCGAGGATAATATCAACTGGTTTTTCACTTTCAGTTGAGTAACGACAGGCATTGTCGATCAGGTTTTTGACCAGCAGTTCAATCCTGACTTTATCCAGATTAACCTCCATTGGCAGCATTGATAATTTTATCTCGCATGACCTGAAATACTGAGTGATTATCTGGTCCACCAGATCGACCATATCAAATCTGATCCGGTTCAATTGACTATGCCCGCTATTGAGCCGTTCCGTTTCAAGAATAGTCGAAACAAGGTACTCCATTTCTCTAATATCGTCTAACAGTGCTTTCTTCTTTTCACTATCTTCGAGGAGTTCAATATTAATCCGCATACGGGTAATTGGAGATCGTAGTTCGTGGCTAATAGCCAGTAGTAACGCGGCTTTACCTTCCAGCATTGATTTTATTTTGAGCATCATTTCATTAATGCCTGAAGCCAGGTGAGACAATTCATTAGCACCTTTTACTGCAATAGTTTTATCAAGTTCTCCAGCGCCAATTTTTTTCAC
>JAAEOZ010000413.1 GCA_024222685.1 Gammaproteobacteria bacterium
AATTAGTAAACCCGCCTGGCTTGCAGAAATATTAAATTCATCTGCCAGCATAGGCAGCATCGGCTGAGGGACGTATAGCGTGCTAAAAGATATGACGGTCGCAAAAAGCGCTATAAGCAAATTTCGGGAGGTTATCAATTTATCGGTTTCTAATTATCGGGGATAAGGCGCTTACCGAGAATTACCGATTGATCCAGTTCATATCCCAGTGACTGGTAAAACTCGATAATATCACCATTGCTATTTCGTACCATCAAATTGATCTTCGGACAGCCCGCTGCGTTAAGCCGGGTTTCTATTTCAGACATCATCGCTTGTGCGAAACCTCTATTTCGAAACATCGGCGCAACCGCCAGGTAATTCACAAAGCCACGATGCCCTTCATATCCACCCATGACACTGGCTACGATTGCATCTTCGAATTCACCAACCAGGAAAAAATCAGCACCAACGTTAAGTTTTCGTTGAATATCTTTTTCAGGATCGTTCCATGGCACGAGCAGATTGCAGTCATGCCAGAGATGAATGACTGTTTTTTTATCAGCAATATTGAATTGCCGTATTTTCAGCATGACAGAATTCTTATTTTAAAAACGAAGCGGGAAACTATATCAAATTACGCCCCTGCCATCCTGTTCTCATGATAATCTTCCAGAAAAACAAACCAACCGATATATCATTGGAACTCTGGATACCACTTACAGTCGCTGCGGCATTTTTCCAAAATATCCGTTCGGCAATGCAAAAGCATCTAAAAGGTCGCCTGTCGACGCTCGGTGCTGCGTACGTACGTTTTCTGTATGCAATGCCATTTGCATTTATTTATCTGCTCGGCTTACAGAGTTACGGCGGAGATTCCTTACCGCCGCTCAATTCTGAATTCCTTATTTTCAGTTTGCTCGGTGGAATTTGCCAGATTTTATTTACAGTTTTTTTGTTGTGGTTGTTTTCATTCCACAACTTTGCTGTCGGCACTACAATGTCAAAACTCGAAACCATCATGGTGGCGATTTTCGGCCTGCTATTGCTAGGTGACCATTTAACTCCACCTGTCATCCTCGCAATCGTACTTAGCAGTATCGGACTGATTGTTCTCAGTGCGGGACAATCGAAGCTTAAACTATCCAGCCTTTGCAAATTCCCTACTCTGATTGGGCTAGCTTGCGCTGCCTGGCTGGGTCTCAGTGTGGTGTTCTTTCGCGCGGCTTCGCTATCGCTGAATCTCGACAATTACTTACTGGCGGCATCCTTCACACTTTTTATCGTATTAATACTGCAAACCGTTATTATGGGAACTGGTTTGCTTTTAAAAGACCGAAGCGAACTTGTGCGTGTTTTCACCTGCTGGCGACCTGCAATTATGGTGGGATTGTTCGGTGCCTTAACTTCTATCGGATGGTTTACCGCGTTTACCTTACAGAACGCGACTTATGTGCGAGCACTCGGACAGATAGAACTGGTATTTACCTTTATCGCAACTTTATTCTTTTTTCGGGAAAAAATTACCGCCAGGGAATATGCCGGCGTAGCTTTGATTATCGGTAGCATTGTTCTGGTGTTACTAGGCTAATCTACCTGCAATCGCATCCCCACAGGCTTCACAACTCGCACTACCACCCATATCCGCAGTCAAACTATCCCGCTCGCGTATTGTATCTTCGATAGCACGAATAATCGCATCGTGCGCTTCCCTGTGGCCGAGATGATCTAGCATCATCGCACCCGACCAGATCTGCCCTATCGGGTTAGCAATGCCACGTCCGGCAATGTCTGGTGCAGAGCCGTGCACCGGTTCAAACATTGAAGGAAACTCGCGTTGCGGATTAATATTGGCCGAAGGCGCAATCGCAATGGTTCCGGTAATTCCCGGGCCAAGATCCGATAAAATATCTCCAAATAAATTCGAACCAACCACAACATCAAAAATTTCCGGACGATTAACGAAATGCGCAACCAGAATATCGATGTGATATTTATCGACTTCAATATCTGGATAATTCATCGCCATCGCTTCGACACGCTCGTCCCAGTAAGGCATGGTATGAATAATGCCGTTTGATTTGGTCGCTGAAGTAAGCTTTTTCCTATCTCGCTCTTTTGCCAGATCAAAGGCGTATTTCAAAACCCGATCAACACCTTTTCGGGTAAAAATCGATTGCTGCATGGCGACTTCCTGGTCGGTGCCTTCGTACAGTCGCCCGCCGATATTAGAATATTCACCTTCACAGTTTTCTCGTACGACATAAAAGTCGATATCACCTGGTTTCTTACCAGCCAGCGGACATTGCATACCTTCGAACAAACGTACTGGGCGCAGATTGATATACTGTTGAAATTCACGACGAATCGGTATCAGCAAACCCCATAAAGAAACGTGATCGAGCACAGTCGGAAAACCCACCGCACCGAGAAAAATGCTGTCAAATACCCTGAGTTGATCAAGGCCATCTTCCGGCATCATCGCGCCGGTTTCGAGGTAGCGTTCACAACTCCAGTCGAAACACTGCCACTCGATATCGATACCGAATGATGGCGCAATGGCATCAATCACTTTTATGCCTTCGGGAACAACCTCCTTACCGATACCGTCACCAGGAATAACGGCAATTTGATACTTTTTTGCCATATCTAACCACCAAGAAAGAGTTCACCGACTTTGGGATTTTTCAGCAAGTCGTCACCCTTACCCGCTATCGCCAGTTCACCCGATACCAGCACATAGCCGATATCGGCAAATTCAAGCCCTTTCTTCGCGTTTTGCTCGACCATGATAATGGTTTTGCCTTCCGTATTTTGCAAATCATCAAGAATCTCGAATACCATATCGATAAACCGCGGCTCGAGCCCGATGGAAGGCTCGTCAACCAGTAACACTTCCGGGTTCATGACCAGCGCACGTGATATCTCAAGCAACCGACGCTCTCCGCCAGAGAGCACACCGGCCTTATGTTTACGTCGGTCTGCCAGCCTGGAATATTTATCGAAAACCTTCTCGGCGGCTTCGCGGGCTTCGGCCGGTTTATCTTTCAGGAAACCACCCATCCACAGGTTCTCCTCTACGGTCATACCCGGGAAAATCGACTTATCCTGAAGAATATAAGCGATACCGGCCTGCGATAGTTTCTGGTTCGGCGTGAGTTGCGTAATATCAACTCGATCAGCACTCGAACCGATCTCGATGCTGCCGGAAAATATGCGATTAAAACCAAATATGGCGTGAAGAATCGTCGATTTACCCGCACCATTGGGCCCGATTAAGCACAATGACTGCGCCTTACCGACCCGCAGATTGAGATTATGCAGGATTTCCATCTGGCCATAACCCGCGACCAGATTATTAATCGAGACATGTGGCTCATTACCTGCCAGCTCGTCGAGTTGTTCAATCGTAATATCTTCTGCAATTGCCGCTGCCTGCCGGGTAACCTCTTCTACCGAGATGACCGAATCGACGTCACCGCCATGGTAACCACGAACTTTTTCGTCTTTACTCATAATAATTGGCACTCATTAATGCGCACCCAGGTAAGCGTCGATCACGCGCTGATCATTTTGTATTTCATCCGGTGTACCCTGGGCCAGCATTTCTCCATGCGCCAAACAGTAAATCGTCTCGGCCATATTCATGATTACGCGCATGTTG
>JAAEOZ010000414.1 GCA_024222685.1 Gammaproteobacteria bacterium
GGAAATAAATAGCCGTAAACTCAACAATAAGAAACAACCAATAATAGCCGAGTTTCTTCACCAGCCTCGTCGGGAACAGAAGGCCGATTCCGACCAATCCAAGCCCCGCAAGTGAATAACAGGTAAAATCATAACCTTTAGCCACCAGGCCGGTTAAACTGAAGTTCCTTTTGTAAAAAAGCAAAAGTTATTGTAATATCAATCTTCTACGGATATATAAGGTGTGATCGTACTGCCTACACCTGTATAGTCTGAAGTAAATCGAACGCTTTCTGCTGTTTTGGGTTACATCTGGTGATCATCGTAAAGGTAGCCGATGTATCTTCTTCCCCGAAGCGACAGCAAGTCGCACGCACAATTGCAGCGAGATGGCCTAGAAGGCCGCGGAAAGAGTAAACTCTTGAGCCATCGTCAAGTCGTTTGGTCTTCACTTTTTTCATCGCTGAACCGGAACGTTTCGCAGGGGCAACCGGATCACGAAGATCTTTGGATTTTTGATCCTCGTCGGCATAAAGCAGAGGCCTCCATGCTTCCAGCATATGCCACTGCACGTAGTAAGCGAGCATGCACAAAAATATGTGCGCCCGAACGCGGGCTTCGAGGCGATGGCGAATGGGGCGTACCATGAGATCTACCGTCTTGAAAGAACGAAACGCTCTTTCGGCCTGGCTGAGTAATTTATAGCTGCGCACTGTCTCATCCGCATCCATTCTCTCTTTGGGCAGACTAGTGCGTACGATGTAGATTCCATCGAGGGCAGCCTCTTTTTTCACCTTGTCCTGATTTATCTCGAAGCTAAAATCGTTGTCACGGATGTCGAGCTTGAAATGCTTGCCAACCTTGTACTTGTTGATAACCTTGCCTACACGTACACCGATCTCGTCCTGTCCATGCAAACGGCCCTTGTCTATCTTCCTGCTAAGCTCCTCCAATTTCTCTCTAATCGATTCGATGTGACGTCGGCTCCTGTTGAGGCGCTTTTCGATTAGCCCCTGGTTGCTTTTACTCTTTGCCGTTATTTCGGCAATGAGCGCGCCTTCGTTGACTTTGTAATTGAATCCGTCTTCGCGGACATCGACCTCGTAATACTTGCCGATTCTGTAGTTTTTCAATATTGCGTGTACCCGTGTTTCGATCTCTTTTTTCCCGGTCAACCGCCCTCTGCAAACCATGCCCCTGACTTTATCCAGTTCTTTGACGGTGGCCTGAAGCAGACTATCTCGCTTGGCGGTTCGCCTGTGAGCCAGCTCCACATTCCGGCAAGCGATCAACCGTTCTCCCGGAAAGTCCGGATGTATGAGTTCAAAGAGATTACGCTCATCAAAAAGTCCCATTTGGATGGCGCCGCTGGTGGCCAGCTTTTTGATTGCCTCGGGACGAAGCGCACCAATCCAGTCAACTCCACTGATATCATGCAATACACCGATTTGTTTCTGAGTCAACATCCCGCGATCGCCAACCATCACAAACTGTTCGATACCGAACGCATCCCGCATTTTCTCAACCTGTGGTATAAGCGTCTTCGGGTCGCCCGTGTTGCCTTTAAAAATTGATACTGCTACCGGGATACCCTTTCGATTGGTGAGCAGGCCATAGTTGACCTGGAGTTTACCCTTCTTGCCGTCTCGATTGTGTCCCAGAGCAGCCAGCGAGCATGTCTGGCCCTCAAAATAGCTTGACGTCAGATCATACAGCGCAAGACCATTTTCCTCAAGGTGACGGCCCGCCAACCTGTTTTCAATACTGCTCTGGCGCTCAAGCAGCCAGTCCATGGCATCGTAAAGGTCGTCTTCATCAGCATCCCTGACGTCTAGCATCTCCGGCAGTGTTGTGTCCGCCCACCAGAGCGTAGTTGCTAGTTTTGATTGGGGTTCAAGGATGCGTGCCACAACCATGGCAATAGCCAAGTCCCGCTCGCGTGAACGCCTCGCACAGATAAGTCTTGAAAAGTCCAATCTTCTCATAGCTGTCATTACGGCTTCGACGTGACCGTGGGCCGGAGATCCGTCCTTGCTAATTTCAAAGGCATCAGCCGATACGAGATTTTCACCCTTGAGGGAACGGCGCAGGATATCAATGGACTGCGCCGGTAGATTGGAGAGGTTTGCCAGTGTGCGACTTTTTACTTTTCCTTTCTCACGATAACTTTCGCGAAGCAAAATGGCCGGTGGTGAGTTGCGATTTGGTATTGTGGCTATGTACATGCTTACTATATTTATAGTATATATACTTATATGTCAAGATATAATTTGAATAATAATGTTATTTACATGCCTACGTTTTTGCGCTGTAAAATGTCCCTTTACCCACATATGAGTATTGATATCAATATGTTATGAATTATAAGGCCGGAAATATGCCAGGAACTTCAGACTAAGCGCTCTCGATGAGTACGCGTCATGTTTTTTGTATGAATTGCGACAATTTCTTTATCCTGAAGCTTTTTCAAAATGGCCAAAGATTGTGCAAGTCTTTCTTGTGATGTTGACATTTTACGACCTATTATTAAAGACATACGTAAATTTTATTTTTAGGTTATTAAGATTAGTCATTTTTAGGTTATTAAGTCAATCCATTTTTAGGTTTTACGGTTGATTTGTTTTTAGGTTTTCGTGTCATCACTAATGCTTGTCCTTCGCAATTAATCACCCTCAGCGCGGTGATTGAATGCGAGTTTCTAGAGCTTGGTTAATTCGAACCAGGCGATTTAAAGGCAAACCCACTGATCGGGATCGATTCCGGGCAC
>JAAEOZ010000415.1 GCA_024222685.1 Gammaproteobacteria bacterium
TCTGGTGATTGACTGGCGCAAAAAACAACAGGCCAAAGCGCGTGTTAGAGATCACATTCAAGCCGTGTTAGATGATTTGCCTGAGAGCTACGACGAAGTTAAATGGAATAATGTATTTGATTCGGTGTATCAGCATGTATATCAGGCTTATCGTGGCCAAGGCGAGAGTGTCTACCATTAAAAGTAAAGATTAATAATTCACCACTCCACAAACTCCTGCCTCAATTCAGTCATCGTAGAAATAGTAATAAAGTCCTGATCTCTGTGAAGCAGTAATGCTTTGGCTTCGATAGCAATTTGTGCCAGGCAGCAATCGATAGGGCTTCTTACTGTTTTACCCCGGCGCCTCAGGTTGAAATATATTCGGGCAGCCTTATGCCAGGTGCTGGTTGTCACTTCGAGGTAGGATTGATGTTCGAGATAGGTCTCTAGTAACTGCCATTCACGCTCATTCTTCGCACCCTGCAATAGTTCCAGTTGCGTGAATCGGCTTAAGACAATTTCATGGTTATCGGTGAGTAATGTGAGCTGTTGTTTCTTCCGACCTGATTTATCCTTGAATAAATCGATCCAGACCGAAGTGTCAATCAGGGTCTGCATTCATTTCCCTGAGATTTTTATGATCCAGTCCTTCGCTGAAATCGATCTGTCCACTTAGGTCGAAAAGGTCTTTTTTCTTACGGGAGGCGATGAGTTCTCGTAATGCGAGATGAACCAGTTCTCTCTTTGTGCGGACGCCTGTTAAAGAAAATGCCTCTTCGACTAAGTTATCTTCCAAATCGATGTTTGTTCGCACATCCACACCTTTTACACATGGTAATGTGTATAAAGTATAGCAAAAGTCTAAGGGATCGCCTAGCGCAAAGTCTTCGGCAAAGGAAAAACCACGTCTTCGCTGAAACCCATCGAGGAGACATTGTCGGCGCCATTATCTTTCAGGAATTCGATTACATTTTGTACCAGCAACTCGGGTGCCGAGGCACCGGCGGTAAGGCCGATTCGTGTTTTGTTGGCAAGCCATTCCGGCCTGATATCTTCAGCACTGTCGATTAAATAGCCTTCGACATTCCTGTTCTCGGCGATTTCACGTAACCGATTCGAGTTTGAGCTGTTCCTGGAACCGACTACCAGAATAAGGTCGCATCGTTCGACCAGTTGTTTAACGGCATCCTGGCGATTTTGAGTGGCGTAACAGATATCCTCTTTTCTGGGGCCCTGAATGTCCGGGAAGGTGTTATACAGGCTATCGATGATGACAGCCGTATCATCCCTGGAAAGGGTAGTTTGTGTGACAAAGCGAAGGGCATTGGGATTTTTAACTTTCAGTTTATGAACATCGTCGACGCACTCTACCAGATAAATCTCACCACCCTGAGATTGATCGTATTGTCCCATAGTACCTTCGACTTCGGGGTGTCCTTTGTGACCGATGAGTATGGTTTCAATGCCCTTGCGACTGTAACGACTGACTTCCATATGCACCTTGGTAACTAATGGGCAGGTCGCGTCAAAAACTCTGAGCCCGCGATGTTTAGCTTCATTCTGTACGGCTTTAGAGACGCCATGTGCGCTGAATATCACGTGACACAGATCGGGAACCTGGTCGAGTTCATCGACAAAAATAGCGCCCTTGTTTTTTAAATCATTTACCACAAAACGGTTGTGTACGACTTCGTGTCTTACATAAATCGGTGTGCCAAATAACTCGATTGCGCGTTCAACAATTTCAATGGCACGATCTACGCCGGCGCAGAAACCGCGCGGATTGGCGAGTAAAACCTGCACTAATTGATAACCTGCGGCTCGTTAATCACGTCGAGGATCTTAACGCTATAGCGCACAGTTTGTCCGGCCAGCGGATGGTTTAAATCGAATCTTACTTCATTGTCATCGAATGCGATAATCGTTCCAGGAAGCGAATTACCGTCAGGTGTAGAAAACTCGATGATAAGTCCTTCGACGAGTTCCAGATCAGGATCAAATTCGCTTCGAGGCAAGGCATGAAACATGGTTTCATCGATGAAACCAAATGCCAGTTCAGGACCAATGTCGATAGTCTGTTCGGCGCCTGCTCGTAATCCAAGTAATGCCAGCTCCAGCCCCTCCGCCATTTCTCCGTGACCGAGTTGAAGTGTCATCGGCTCTTCATCGAAATTGTCTTCGAGTACGGTATCGTCGGTGAGTCCGAGCCGGTAATGCAGTATCACCAGGCTGGTACGATTAATCTGACTCACGATCCATTGTCCGCCTCGGCGGTTTTCTGAGGGTTAACAAAGCTGCTTATGATCAAAACTGCGGCACCGACACTGATCGCCGCGTCGGCGATATTAAAGGCGGGCCAGGGATAGCTGCCAAGCCAGACCTGAATATAATCGATGACATGACCGAGATAAATACGATCGATCAGGTTGCCAATCGCTCCCCCGAGTATCATGCACAGAGAGATGGCAGTAAGATTGTCATGCTTTTCCAGTTTCTTAATCCAGATGAGAATTACCACGCTAATGACTACTGAGGCGATGGTAAAAAACCAGCGTTGCCAGCCGCCTGCATCCGCGAGAAAGCTGAATGCGGCACCGCTGTTATAAGTCAGGTACCAGTCGAAATAGGGGATTACATTTACAGTCTGATGTAATGGTAGCTGGCTTTCCGCAATTAGCTTGGTGATCTGGTCGAGACCGATAATCACTGCACTAATCCATAGATATCTCAGTGCTGAATCAGGCATATAGTCGTTTTTCACCTTCACCATCGACATTGTCGATGCAGCGACCACAGAGTTCCGGGTGAGTATCGTTTTCACCTACTTCTGGCCTATGATGCCAACAACGCACGCATTTGGCGTGTTCGCTGACATTGGCTTCGATAATTATTGAAGCGCCGTTGGCGAGCTTGACCGCTTCCTTATTGGCATCGTCTAGCGGTGAAAGCCGGGCTTCTGAGGTAATTAAAACAAATCTCAGTTCACTGCTGATGACTTTTAGCCGATCAAGCAAATTCTGATCCGCGTATATTGTCACCTCAGCATCAAGGCCTGAACCAATTTTGCCTTCCTGCCTGAGAATCTCCAGCGCTTTGGTGGCTTCTGCGCGTACCAGCTCAAGAGAGCTCCAGATTTCTGTATCAATACCGGAATTCTCATAAGCGGACAAATCCTCGTACCATTCCGCGACAAAGACACCGAGCGGTTCATGCCTTCCGGGTAAGTTTTCCCAGATTTCGTCAGCTGTAAAACTCAATATTGGCGCAATCCAGCGCGTCATGGACTCGATTACATGATACATCGCGCTCTGGCATGAGCGTCGAGCCAGGGAGTTGGCCTGCGTAGTGTATTGACGGTCTTTTATTACGTCGAGATAAAAACCACCCAGGGTTTCTGAACAGAAATTATGTATTTTCTGTACTGCCGTGTGGAACTGGTAGGCGTTGTAAAGCGCTTTCAGCTCGGTTTGTAAAGCCAGTGTTTCAGCGACAACCCAGCTATCCAGTGCCAGCATTTTATCCGCTTCGAGCAGATGCTGGTCGGGTTCAAAACCATTAATGTTCGCCAGCAGGAATCGCAGCGTATTGCGAATACGTCGATAGGAGTCAGCGGTACGTTTTAAAATTTCATCGGAAATCGACATTTCACCTGAGTAATCGGTGGAAGCCACCCACAGACGTAAAATATCGGCACCCAGCGTTTTCATGACCTTATTCGGTGCGACCACATTGCCGACCGACTTTGACATTTTCATGCCCTTCGCATCGACCGTGAAACCATGGGTTAGAACCTGTTTGTAAGGCGCCTGGCCGTGCATCGCACAGGAAGCTAAAAGCGAAGAATGGAACCAGCCTCGGTGCTGATCAGACCCTTCGAGATACATGTCTGCCGGGAACTCGAAGCGATCATCCTGTTGCAGGACACTGAAATGCGTGGTTCCGGAATCGAACCAGACATCGAGCGTGTCGCTGAGTTTGCTGTAGTCTGCTGCTTCGTCACCAAGCAGGTCTTCCGCTGTCAGTGAGAACCAGGCCTGTATACCCTGTTTTTCGATATGCCCTGCGACTGTTTCGATCAGCTCCGCAGTATCCGGGTGAATCTCCTGAGTTTCTTTATGAACAAATAATGGAATTGGCACACCCCAGAAGCGTTGACGCGAAATACACCAGTCCGGTCGATTTTCGATCATGCTTTCGATTCGGGCCTGTCCCCAGCCAGGAACCCATTCGACTTTTTTGATTTCCGCCATGGCGAGGTCGCGGAGACCGGCCTGTTGCATGCTGATGAACCACTGCGGCGTGGCACGAAAGATTATGGGTGTCTTGTGGCGCCAGCAGTGCGGGTAACTGTGTTCGAACCTTTCGACATGCATAAGTGTATTGCTTTCCTTTAGCTTTTCGATCACAGCATCGTTGGCTTTAAATACATGCTGCCCTGCGAAAAACTCGGTGTTATCGAGAAAGCAGCCGTTATCGCCAACTGGATTATAGATATCAAGACCGTACTTTTTACCGATCACAAAGTCATCCTGGCCATGGCCGGGAGCGGTATGAACTGCGCCGGTGCCCGCTTCCAGAGTGACATGGTCGCCGATCACGATGAGTGATTCTCGATCATAAAACGGGTGATGTAGTTTCTGTTTTTCGAGTACTTCGCCTTTGCCACGCGCAAGTACTATATAATCTTCGATACCATAGCGAGACATGGCATCTCCGAGTAAATCTTCGGCCAGGAACAGACGTTCGTCGTTTACCTGTACAACAACATAGTCGTAACCCGGATTGAGTGATACCGCCAGGTTCGCCGGCAATGTCCAGGGTGTGGTCGTCCAGATCAGCACTGATAGTTGCCCTGTGCCGCTTTCGCCATCGAGCAAATTCATGAATGCCTGTTGGTCTACTACCGGAAACTTAACGTCGATGGCAGGTGAGGTTTTGTCTTTGTAATCGACTTCCGCCTCCGCCAGTGCAGACCCACAGTCGGTACACCAGTGCACCGGTTTATCGCCCTTGTGCAGGTGCCCGTTTTCGATGATTTTACCGAGCGAACGCACGATGTTGGCTTCGGTATCAAAATTCATTGTCAGGTAAGGGTTATCCCAGTCGCCAAGTACGCCGAGGCGGATAAAATCAACCTTCTGACTTTCGATCTGTTTGTGGGCATAGTCGCGACAGGCCTGACGAAAAGCATCTACTTCGACTTTTACCCCGGCTTTACCGATATTTTTTTCAACCTGATGTTCTATAGGTAATCCGTGACAGTCCCAACCCGGTACATAAGGCGCATCTTCGCCATTGAGTGTTCGTGCCTTGACTATCATGTCCTTAAGGATTTTATTAACCGCATGGCCAATGTGAATATCGCCGTTCGCATAAGGTGGGCCGTCGTGCAATATGTATCGCTTTCGACCTGTACGGGCCTCTCGAATTTTCTCATAGAGATTGTTATCCAGCCAGTTTTGCAGGCGCTCGGGTTCGCGATTGGCAAGATTGCCGCGCATCGGGAATTCCGTATCGGGCAGGTTCAGGGTATGTTTATAATCAGTCACTCAATTTCCGCTTACTTACAGGTTTGCAAAATAGGTTTTCGCCAGCTTGATATCATTCTCGATATGGCTGCAAAGTTCTTCCAGCGAATCGAACTTCTCTTCGTCACGAATTTTGTATAAAAATTCGACATCGACGCAATAGCCGTACACGTCCTGATTAAAATCGAGGATATACACTTCGAGAATAGTGTCGACGCCATTGACCGTAGGGCGTGTTCCTATGCTGGCTACGCCCTGTAGCACGCGATTATCTATACCTTTCACTCTGACCGCAAATATTCCTTTAACAATCAGCGTTTTGTCTCCCATTTTTATATTTATTGTGGGGAATCCGAGCTCACGCCCCAGTTTTTTTCCGTGTGAGACTTTACCTGAGAGCGAATAAGGGCGTCCGAGCAATTGCTCGGCCCTTTTGAAGTCGTCATGCTGGATGCTGGCACGGATGCGGGTGCTACTGACTCGGTGTCCATCGACTAATAGCGTGTCACTGCTTTCGACATCAAAACCGAACTGCCGGCCGCATTCTCGCAGCAGCACAAAATCTCCCAGTCGATTCCTGCCAAATCGGAAGTCGTCACCAATCACCAGGTGGTGGGTATTTAAACCATCGATGAGGATGGTTTTAACAAATTCGTTTGCCTCCAGGGCGGATAAAATTTTGTTAAATTTGAGGCACAGCAGATAGTCAATATTCTGTAATTTCAGGTAGTTTAGTTTTTCTCGAAATCGACTCAGTCGTTTGGGTGCTTTGTCTGGTGCAAAAAATTCGATGGGTTGTGGTTCGAAGATCACTACGGCGGTTGGCAACTCTCTTCGATTCGCGGCATCCTTTAGTTGTTCGAGTACATGCTGATGTCCCATATGAATGCCGTCAAAATTGCCGATGGTTACCGCACAGGGCGGTATTGATCGTGTTAGATTGTGTAAACCTCGAATGAGTTGCATGATTATCGGGGCAATCAGCTGGTGAAATGTTGACGACGAATGCCCATTATCCAGAGCATAAAACCGTAACACAAGACGGCTGGCAAGATTATCCAGCCGAGTTCAAGTAATCGGCTAAACCAGTGCCAGTCCGACCAGCTATAGCTGTCGGGCAGTAAAAATATAATCACAGCCGACATCGCGCTACAGGCGATTAGAATCTTTAATAATGTGTGACTAAATCTGCCTGCTTTCTCAAGAATCTCGTCTTTATGTAAATACCACGCCAGCATCAATGCATTAAAATAGGCCGAACCGCTGGTAGCGAGTGCTAGCCCGACATGCGGAGCGATAAAATCTGATTTAATCATCCACACCACAAATAATACGTTGAGCAACATATTCAGGCACATTGCCTGAATACCGATTCGTACCGGCGTTCGGGTATCTTGCCGGGCATAAAAACCATTGGCGAGAATTTTGATTAAAATCATCGCGGGAAGGCCGAGGCTGTAGGCCATCAGGCTGTAAGCCGACATCAGTGAATCGTACTCGGCGAAAGCGCCGTACTGAAACAGTGTCGACAGAATCGGTTGTGCCAGCAGAAACAGGCCAATTGCAGCTGGAATCGCGATTAGTAAAGACAGCTGAATTGCCCATTGCAAGGTCGATCGAAAATGGGTTGCTCCTTTTTTGTAATGTGCTTCAGAGAGATTGGGTAATACCACAGTCGCCAGTGCGATGCCGAATACACCTAGCGGAAATTCAAGTAACCGGTCTGAGTAGTACAGCCAGGATACGCTGCCCGAAATTAAAAATGATGCGATGAATGTGTCAAACAATAGATTTATCTGTGCCACAGACGAACCAAACAACGCAGGGATCATCAACTTTATAATTTTCTGCACACCGGCATGACGCCAGCCCCAGACAGGCCTGGGCAACAGGCCTTCTCGGTATAGAAAGGGTAGTTGAAATAGTAGCTGTGCAATGCCTGCGATTAACACCCCCCAGGCCAATGCGGTAATGGGTAAATCAAGTCGCGGACTCAGCCACATGGCGCAGGATATCATACTCAAATTGAGTAATACCGGCGTAAATGCGGGTACCATGAAATGCTTCCAGGTATTGAGGATGCCGCCTGCCATGGCAGTCATCGATATAAGCAGGATATAGGGAAAGGTAATTCGCAACATGTCGGCGGTAAGCGCAAACTTTTCCGGTTGATCGATAAACCCGGCGGCAATTATGCTGATCAGTACAGGCGAGGCGAACACACCAATAGACGACAATATCAGTAGAATTAGTCCGAGTGTACCGGCTACGCGATTGATTAATTCCCTGGTTTCGGCGGCAGTGTACTGGTTCTTATACTCGGTGAGAACCGGTACAAAGGCCAGTGAAAATGCGCCTTCACCAAACAATCTTCGTAAAAAATTGGGTATCTTAAAGGCAACAAAAAAGGCATCGGTGGCATCGCCGGCAGGGAAGAAACGTGCAATGGTGATATCACGTGCCAGGCCTAATATGCGTGATAGCAAGGTCATAGAACTGACTGAAAGTGTAGATTTAATCAGGCTGGGCACGTTTGTTTAGACGGGTTGGGTTGCGGTGGCACTAAAATCGCGCGATTTTAGCATTGAAACGGTCGGGTTATCAGATATTTATGTAAAAGGGCTCTTCGTCAAAAAGAATGGGTGACTCAGCTTTATCTTCATGTAAAAGTTGTGTATGAAGTGTGTATGTGTATAATTAAAGATATAGATTCCGGAGATAAATATGGCTAGATCGGCAACCCTGGTAAGGAAGCAGGTTTTACTTTCAACTGAAAATATCGAAAAACTGGAGACTGTTGCAAACAAACGTAAATCTTCTGTCGCAGAAGTTGTTCGCAATGCCATTGACTATTTTGACCCTGAAGGTGAATCTGCCTCTGAAGCTAATGAGCTGCTCGAAGTTGCCTCAAAGAAACTTAAAGAAGCCATTTCCGATACGCAGAAAACGCGCCGTCACTTAAACAAAACCCTTAAGAAGATAGAGTCAGGATCTCAATAATGGCTAGCTGGAAAGACATTCTGGTCGATGTGCTAACGTTGACTGATGAAACAAAAAAACTGAATAAGGACATCGAGCGAGTCGAAGCATTGTTAACTAATGTCGACAGGCGTTTGATTCGAGTTGAAACGGTTGTTGATATTGCCGCATTGCAGGCAGGTAAGGTTTTGCCTAAAGGGGAATGATTTTTTGGTCGTATGGCATTACAGGATCATCGGATGGACCCGAATTCAACTCATAAGTGCAATTCCGCTCAAATAAACAGTACGAGCTCATTATTGAATAACTGCCTGGGTGTGAGATAGCCTTGGGGACTTCTCGGTGGTATGTTGCACTACCCCGATTTTTGACAGGCACTTGTTTTAGATTTACCCAGGTAAAAATGCTCTATCGTCTGGTAGGCCTGTGGATCATTCCATTTCGAACGCTTATCACAGATATAGGGATAATAAGTTCGAAGCATATCCCCGGTACTGTTCAGGAAAAAGCTCATCGCCACTTCTCTGTCACAAAGATCATTCAAGATGCACTGTACCAGTTCCTCATGAAATCTGAGTACCGAGTTCATCGCAGAAGCCAACCCGGGATCTTCGAACATCCCAAGAATGAGCTTCGCATACCGTTTCTCCAGTTCTGGGGTCGATAACTCAGTATTTTTCAGTAGCTTGCTTAAGGCTGTATATTGATTATTAACGGCTTCATCCAGCGCTATTGCGGAGTCAGCGTAATCACCATCACCATAGCGCTCAACATAAGCAAGCGTTCGCTCAACCCGTTTTTCCTGCTTAACCTCCAGATACTCCCACGGCGTAATCACACCGGCGCAAACAATTGCACCAATACCTAACCAGCTTTTTAAGTGGTCGATAACTGGCTTGCTTTTCTCGAATAGCTGTTTCAACAGGTTGCCTGGACTGGGGCTATTACGATTTTTGACAAATCGACAAACTGGGATTTAGTAAACAGGGATCAAAGCCGCGATCATCGCCCTCATCATCCTCATCATCCTCATCGATTGAATCAGTACTCTCCTGCTCAGATGTTTCCGGCATCTGCGAATCGTTGTCATCGGTATCCTCCAATTTAGATTCGGCCAGGGCTAGCGTAAAAGCCGTTAGTAGGTAGAGTACTAAAATTCGTATTTTCATTACTTCTTGCCCTGGTGACATTAAGCGCACTATTATAAAGTCTCACGCCATACTATTATAAATATTCTGGTTAAGGAAGGTGTAGAAATTGCTGTCACAATCTAAAGCTTCAACAGCTACTCAATTCATACAGTCAATTCTTTTCATGCCTGGCTCCGGTTTCGAGTACGACTCTAAAGAAAAAACACAAGGCGCGACGACCATAATATTACGCTTAAGAAAACTTCTGCCAGTTTTCCTGATATTGTTAAGCCCTTATTCAATTTCAGCTGCATTGGCCGATAAACCAGTTGATTTACACCTCGTTGGTGGCATGTCAGTGGGTTACAGTATTTTCGACCTCCCTGCGAAACTTGATCACAGGCTGACCTTCCCTGTGTATCAGGTAAATGCTGCTATAGCCTATAAAAAGTTTTATGCAGTTCTAAACCTGGCCGACAGTATTTCCGATGCTGATGTTTCCGAAGAAGAAGATGTCGGTAAAGCTACCCGTTACGATCGTGATCTAAGCCTGGGTTACCAGGTCACGGCTAGCTGGGGAATATTTGCTGGTTATAAAACCGGGGAGACTGAAATTGATTATCTCACTCGAGAAGAATTAGACGAAGGGGTAACGGCTTTCTCAAGGAATGATTCATACCTTCAGAAGGGACCGTTTATCGGAGTAAGCTACTCGAAAAAATTTTCACGTGCCGGTAAACTAAACCTCAGCCTGGCTTATGCCGAGCTGAATGCAAGCAATACATTTGACGCGGATGTTGAAACAGACGGCGATGACGAAGACGATGAACTGGAGTTCGACGATTTAAGCGGAACGGTCAAAGGCAACTCGACGGGTTTGAGTTACGGAATCAGATGGAGTATTGCGGTATCTGGAAACCTGCTTTATTACCTCAGCTACAAGGTAAACGATTATAAACAGGATGTAACCTTCAACGGTAATCGATTCAATAACATCGATGAAACCCTCGACTATTTCACCACTGGTATAGTTTACGTTTACTAACTCCTAATGGCTAATTTTCAGAGCTGGCCAGGGAAAAGATATCGCTAGAATCCACCTATATCGGGAATCTCTTCGTTCCTGGGCGGGTAAAAATAGATTGTTTTGGAAAGTGATGAGTGTTCCCAGGGAATCTGCTTGCCTCTGGAAGCCGTAACCACATCTTTTCTTACCCGCTTAAATACCTCTTCGACAGGGCGTTGTTCGTCCAGGTGGGCTAGCAAATATTTAGTATAGGTTCCATTGCGTCCCTTACCATCTTTTGCCACGCCACCTGGAGCGGTCGCATACGCAATTATGGTTCCGGCAGGTGCTTCAACTGGGGCAAGACCTTGCTGGAGATCACGAATGGTATCGTCTGGCATGTCAATGCCTCGGCTTTGATCTTCTGAATTAATAGCTTTGAATGGATTGTCACGACAGGCATCCAGTATTATCAGGTTTTGCTGATTAGTAGTTTGCACCATGTCCCGTAGCAGGTCGTTAATACTGATGCTGCCATTGATCAGGCTTTGCTGATCGGCAATTCTGGAATCAACGGCAATCATGTAATTAACATTATTCATCTGGATTGCATGCCCGGCGTAGTAAAAAACTGAAAGGGTTTCAGGGTCTTTACTGACCTCGTGATAAAAAGACCTGATCTCAGACCTGAATCTCTTATATCCGGGATTTGCAATAACTTTTGTTTCAAAACCTATAGAAGCGAGTCGGTCGCCCAGGTCAGTAGCATCATTAAGCGGGTTTTTCAGGGGAGCGAAGTAATAGTCAGCGTTACCGATGAGCAACGCCATGCGCCTTTCTTCGGCCGCATCGGCGAATTGCACCAGACCAGACAACAACAACCCGAACAGGGTAATCAACAGAATAAAAGATTTACGGGTTTTAGCAGCAATATTTTCCCCAATAGTGCTTTTCTGCTCGTTCATCCAGTACTTGGTCGCATGTTGTGCCGGGTTACAAAACTTAACTTCTACTATCTTATCACAGCACGAAGAGGCACATCATATCTTGTTTAAAAGGGTTTATAGGAGGGGCCATGTTTCTTTGTTCTGATCCTTTCAATGTGCCCAGCCAAGCCGGCGACAATGGCCCCTGTCATCCACAAACCCAGGGCAAGATCGAGCATTGGCATTGTTCCATGAAAAACCAGATCTCACTGAGTAATTATTACCTGCCCGGAAAGTTACCGCAGCACCTGTTATGCTTTCTGAATTACCCCAATTAAAAACTTGATTCGGGTTGACAGTACGGCCCTTAGTACAGATAATGCGCGCCTGTTTTTTTTCAGCCTTTACCGGGAGTCAACCTTGGCGAATTCAGCTTCAGCAAAAAAACGCGCTAATCAGGCCGAACAGCGCCGTCAGCGTAATGCGAGCCATCGCTCGATGATGCGTACTTATATCAAAGCCGCAGTTGCTGCGATTGCGTCTGCCGATAAGAGTGCTGCCGAAGCTGCATATAAGAAAGTTGTTCCTGTTCTCGATAGTTCGGCAATCGCTGGTATTATCAGTAAGAATAAGGCAGCTCGCCATAAGAGCCGGATGAATGCTCAGATTAAGGCAATGTCGTAGAATCGGCGTTAAATGCTTTAAAGAAAGGCCGGAATTTCCGGCCTTTTTTGTGCCCACAATTTACTCAGGCCAAAAACAGAAATATTTATCATTTTATTAAATGCTTTTACGGTTCAGCCGGTATTCAGTCAGCCTCGGGTAAATTGTCATCATTCTTTCATGACACGAGGAAAGCATGATGGTTAATTCGAAAACGGGTATCAAAGTATCAATCATATCGGCTCTGTTTCTTGTCGGCTCAGCCATTCCTGCAGCGCAGGCAGATCATAATAGCCATTCTATTTTACCTTATATCGCGGTAGGGATATTTGCATCAATTCTAAACAACCATTCGCATTCCCATCGATATAGCTATAAGAGAAAGCGTCATCACAGACATAGCGGGCATTCAAATTATGGGCACGGTGGTCACAGTGGCGGCCATTATAGTTCTAATTATCAACATAACCACAATCAGGGTGGTTACCACTACAAGCGCAAAAAGCACTAAATAATTCAGGACTAGCGCGATGAATATCAAAAAACAACTAGGATTAGCCGGGTTACTTTGCATAGTGAGCATGAGTACTTTTGCTCAGGGTGAGAATGCTGAAGAGATTTCTCAGATTTCGCGGTCTATCGGTAAGCGTGTCGATGACAAAAGCATCGACTTGCGGGCAGTTGTAAAAACTCAGAAATCTGTCAGTGGAGCGCTCCGACCTGAGAATACCATGCAGGCAAGAAATCTTGCCAACCGTCATGACCAGTATTTCAGTATTTATGGTGCCGGCGTAGAGCTGTTATCCGATATCGATGGTGATGGCTTCCATCATCTACTTAATGTCATTTTTGATGTTGATGTCGACTACGATGCCGCAACGCTCTATGCCAAACTTTATCTGAGCCGTGAGGGTGGTCCATGGATTCAGTACGCCAGTACGAATTTGTTTGATATTTACGAAAATGATACGAGCGACACCTACGAAATGACTACCGAGTTGATCGAAGGTTATCCATCGGGGTATTACTCGGTGCTGGTTGAAATTTATAGCCTCAATCACAGTTACATGGTCGCCAGTGAAATTCTCGATCATCACTATCTCGGTAGAGATGTCATGCTTGAAGATCTCCACCGTGATGAAGTTGTAGTTTATGAAGAGGTTGAAGTATACGAATCATATGGCGCTGGCGGCTTCTCGTTAATTTTATGGTTACTACTTGTTCAGGTGGTGATCGCAGTCAGGGGTATCTTCACGTTAAGCCCCCGTAAAACGTTAATAAGAAGAAAAAAAGATACTCCTGAGCTGCGATCCTTTTAACCGGACAGAGTTAGCGAATTTTGTTTAACCAGGTAGGAGGAGGGCGAAGCGCGATTCAATTCCCCCGTTGATCGCGCTTCGTTTATTATCTATTGCTGTTATTTAATATTCTACCAGGACCGATAGAGACTTCGGTATACAGTTGTACACCCTCTTGCCAATGGATGATAATGTGATTGCGCGGAATGCTTTTCGTAAAACGTAAGGCGTAAATTCTCGACGCCTGGTATTGACTCACATAGATCGAGGAGAATTTAGTGGAAAGTCATGCAAGAGTTGTCATTATTGGTGGCGGAGTTGTCGGCTGTTCAGTGTTATTTCACCTGGCCAAGTTTGGCTGGAAAGACTGTGTTTTACTCGAACGAAATGAGCTTACTTCCGGTTCTTCCTGGCATGCGGCAGGGCAGATACACACAATTTCTTCCGACCCAAATATATCGCGATTGCAGGGCTACACCATCAATTTGTATAAAGAAATTGAAGAGGTTTCCGGTCACTCAGTAGGTATGCACAATACTGGTGGCTTTTACCTGGCGTCAAACAATGACTGGTATGATTATCTCAAGCGTGAACGCTCGAAAGCGCGTTACATGGGACTCGATCAGGAATTTATCTCGGCAGAAGAGGTTGCGCGACGACATCCGCTAATCGATCCAAAGCGTTACATTGCCGCATTATGGGATCCACTCGATGGCGATATTGATCCATCCGGGGTGACTTACGCCTATGCCAAAGCCGCCAGGGTTCATGGTGCTAACTATCATACGCATACGCCGGTCATCGAAACAAATCAGCGTGCTGATGGCAGCTGGGACGTGGTTACCGAAAAAGGAACTATTCATGCAGAGCACATAGTTAACGCCGGAGGTCTTTGGGCAAGAGAAGTAGGGCATCTGTCCGGCCTGCATTTTCCGGTTCAGCCGATGGAGCACCATTATTTGATTACGGAATCAATTCCTGAAATTGAAGAGCGCGACGAGCGCTTACCTGCCGGTATCGATTACGAAGGCAATATGTATTTCAGGCAGGAAGGCAAGGGTATGTTGCTCGGTACTTATGAGCCGATAGCAACGCCCTGGTCGGTTAATGGCACTCCACAACATTTTGGCCACGAATTGCTCGAACCGCAGCTCGACCATATTGCCGAGCGACTTGAGCTCGGTTTCGAACGCATCCCTGCACTAGGTCGCGCTGGCATCAAGGATATGATTAACGGGCCGTTTACTTTTGGCCCTGATGGCAATCCGATGATTGGGCCTGTACCAGGCACACGAAATTACTGGGCTGCGGTGGGTGTTATGGCTGGTTTCTGCCAGGCCGGTGGCGTTGGTAAGTGTCTGGCTGAATGGATGATCGAAGGCGAACCGGAAATTGATGTATGGGCAATGGATATCGCGCGCTTTGGTGACTTTGCCTCGCCCGACTGGGGTAGGATTAAATCATCCGAAAATTATGAGCGACGTTTTGTCATGACTTTCCCGAATGAGACGCTACCTAAAGGGCGTTGCCAGCGAACGACTGCGCTATATGACCGACTTACTGCAAAAGGGGCCATCTGGGGTGACGGCTTCGGCCTTGAAAATGTACTCTGGTTTGCAAACGACCCCGGGGATGCCCACGAGGAACCAACTTTTCGGCGCTCGCGTGCGCATGACTATGTTGCGCAGGAGGTAAAGGCTGTGCGCGAAAATGTCGGTGCGATCGAAATTGCCAATTTTGCTAAACATTCGTTCAAGGGCCCAGATGCTGCTAAATTTCTCGACACTGTGATGGCGGGCAGATTGCCTGCCCCTGGAAGAATATCTTTAAGTCCTATGTTGACTCCAAAAGGCAAACTCTATGGTGATTTAACTATAGCCTGCCTTTGCAGAAATGAATTCCTGATACTGGGCTCTGGTGCTGCTCAGGAAATGCATCGACGCTGGTTTGAAAAGCACCTCGATGGCCATGATGTGATTTATCGAAATGAATCCAGCCAGTGGCACGGAATTGCTTTATCAGGCCCGAATTCACGTGAATTGCTATCACGAATCAGTCAGCAGGATGTGTCTGCCGAGGGTTTGAAATTTCGGGATGTGCGCCGGACATTTGTTGCCGGTACGCCTGCTATATTAACGCGGCTGTCATTTTCAGGTGAACTCGGTTATGAGATTTATGTCGCGCCGGAATATCAGATAAAACTCTACGATGCCATTACCGAGGCAGGTGCAGACCTGGGTTTGAAATTCTATGGTGCAAGAGCCTTAATGAGTTTGCGACTGGAGAAAAACTGGGGTGTGTGGACACTCGATTTTCGGCCCGATTTTACAGCTGCTGAATCGGGTATGGATGCATTCATCAACTGGGACAAGGATTTCATTGGGAAATCTGCTGCATTGCAGGAACGAGAACAGGGCCCACAAAA
>JAAEOZ010000416.1 GCA_024222685.1 Gammaproteobacteria bacterium
ATTAACAACAGCACATTTGCCAGTTCTGGCGATCGCCTCACGAGCTCTTTGCATCGCAGGCTGGATGTCTTTTGCTTCATGCACCTCTTCACCGTAGCCACCGATCATTTCGCCAAATTTGGAAAATGGTACATCGCCCAGTTTATTGCCAACACTGCCTCTTTCCTGCCCGTATTTGGCCAACTGTCCATAGCGAATCTGGTTCATCGCCGAATTATTACCGATAACTGCCAGGTAAGGTGCGCCGAAGCGCTGCGCTGTTTCCATATCAAACGAAGTCATGCCGAAAGCGCCATCGCCATACAGGCAGACAACTTCTTTATTCGGGTGTGCCAGTTTGGCAGCCATCGAAAAGCCAGTACCAACTCCGAGAGATCCCAACGCGCCCGGATCCATCCACTGACCAGGGTTACGCGGACGAACCGCTTGTGCTGAGATTGTGACAATATCACCGCCATCGCCGATATAAATCGAATCTTCGCCCAGAAAATTGTTAATTTCGTAGGCCAGACGATAGGGGTGAATTGGACTTTGATCGGTAGTAAACATCGGCATCAATTTTTCCAGCTTGGCCGCTTCAATTTTGCGCAACTCAGCCATCCAGCTTTGGCGCTCCTGCTTTGATCCGCTATCGATACGACCCGAAGCAGCCTGTTCTACCGCAGCCAGTATCGAACCCGGATCACCCGCAAGACCCAGGCTGATATCGCGATTTTTACCAACGGTGGCATAGCTCTGGTCTATCTGTACCAGGGTTGCGTCTTTGGAGATGCGTTTACCGTAGCCCATTCTGAAATCAAACGGCGTGCCGACAATCAGGATTACGTCAGCATTTTTAAACGCATCGCTGCGCGTACGATCAAAGTGATGCGGATCGCCCTGTGGCAGCATTCCACGACTGGCGCCATTCATATAAGCGGGAATATCGAGAGCGCGAATAAAGCTGATCGCTTCATTGTGTCCCTGCGAGGCCCAAACCTGCTGACCGAGCAATACTGCTGGACGCTTTGCATTGACCAGGATATCGGCCAGTTTTTCGATATCAGCCGGATCGCCGATTGATTTAACCGATGAACGATAGGAGCCGGGATTGGGAATAACGGCCGATTCAACAGGTATTTCTCGATCAAGAATATCCCGTGGAATTTCGAGATACGAAGGCCCATAAGCACCGTTGAAACATTCACGTGCAGCCATCGAGACCATATCCGCTATACGTTCGGTAGAAAATACACCCGAAGCAAATTTGGTAATTGGGGTCATCATATTGACATGCGGTAAATCCTGTAGCGACCCCATCTTATGTTGAGTCAGAGAGCTTTGTCCGCCGATATGCAGAATCGGACTTTCAGATCGAAACGCCGTTGCGACTCCTGTTACCGCGTTTGTACAACCCGGACCTGCTGTGGTGACTACACAACCGAGCTTGCCCGTTTGACGGGCATATCCGTCAGCGGCGTGAGCTGCTGTCTGTTCGTGGCGAACGTCGACGATACGGATGCCTTCATCGAGACATCCGTCATAAATATCAATAATGTGACCGCCGCAAAGCGTAAATATAGTGTC
Organism: Gammaproteobacteria bacterium; assembly: GCA_024222685.1. Lineage (GTDB taxonomy): Bacteria > Pseudomonadota > Gammaproteobacteria. Next base: position 1,567 of record JAAEOZ010000416.1, read on the forward strand.
AACGCCTTCGGCTTTTAATGCTTTTGCAACCAGATGGCCGCCCGATATGACTGAACCATCTTTGGTTTTCTGTTTTAAAGTATCACTTGCAGTATCTGAAGTACTCATTATTCACCTCGTGGCTAGTAGCCCCGCCTGTTTACGTGTTACCGGGCTACAGTGGCTGAGTACCGCAACCCGGTATTAACAATTTGTCATTGCCTGCTTCAATCCAGATAGTCCACAAATTTTTCGACATGCCTGGCGAGTTCCAGTGCATGATCTCTTACCAGCTGCTCGGCATGATAGGGGTCGCGATCTTCGAGTGCCTCGATAATTCTGATGTGGTCTATCACAGAGCGCGACAACCGGTCACGCTCCTTAATGGTACTTGTACGTATTGCGCGCATATGGAAAAACAACTGGTCGGCCATCTGTTTAATCAATGGCGACTTTCCCAATTTTATGATCGTCTGGTGAAATTCAATATTGGTCTCTGAATATTCATCTATGTGCGCCCTGGTTTCTTCTGCACTATCGTAAGTAGTATACATTTTACGCAGTTGAGCAATTTCCTCGTCACTGGACCGGGTTGTTGCCATTCGCGCAGCCATACTTTCCAGCGCCGCCCAGACATCAATCATATCCAGTATTTCTTCCTTGGTTTTCCTGACGATGAAAGTTCCTCGTCGCGCAATGTTCTGAACCAGTCCTTCCTGCTCCAGTCGGGATATTGCTTCTCGCACCGGTGTCCGGCTTACCCCTAATTGCTCTCCTAGTGCACGTTCATCGAGTCGGCGCGGTGCTTCGTTCGAATAAATATCCATCTGTCCGATAAGATCTTTAAGCGCTTCATAGACACGTGTCTTTAAAACTTTTGCAGGCTCTAACGGCGTTATACCAAGCGACTTCATTTTCCTCTCCAGCAAAATGATGTCAATTTATTCTGGTATACAATATACCGAATATCGACATTGTTCAAGTTAAGATTACCCGAAAACACGGTTATTATTAGCATCCGCCGGGATCCGATAAGATGATTCGAGTTTATATCGATATTGCCAAGGAAAAACGAAGGGTAGTTCTAAAAAAAACCAGTATCTACTGAAATTAATCTCAAAACTGGGGAGAATATGGAATTGCCGATTGAGTGGTGGCGATTCAGTAATTATGTCAAGATTATCTGGCGCGTATCTTGTCATAAATAATTTTAAATAGTGGCAGGAATAAAAGCAGTAGTGCTGCAATCATTATCGGTCCGGCGTAAGTACGCGTAAAAAAGATACCGAAAGAACCATCACTGATGATTAACGACTGACGCAACGCCGGTTCTGCGAGGGGCCCTAACACTATAGCCAGTACCGCAGGCGCCAACGGATAATCGAGCTTACGCATAAGGTAACCGACGATGCCAAACACCAGCATAAGCCAGACATCGTGCATGTCCTGCGTGGGTGCATAGCCACCAATTAAACACAGTATAAATATAACTGGAGCAAGAATCGTAAAAGGCGTTTTTAGTATTTGTATGAACACCGGGATGAATGCGATATTAATCAACACCGCAAATAGATTCGCAGCATATAAAGAAGCTATTAAGCCCCATACAAATTCGCTATGATCGGTGAATAGCCGAGGACCCGGTTCGAGACCCCAGATAACCATACCACCCAGTAAAATGGCAGTGGTTGGCGATCCGGGAATACCCAGTGTTAACATAGGTAGCATAGAACCGGTACTGGCTGCATTGTTTGCAGCTTCGGGTGCACAAACACCTTCGACGGCACCGTTTCCAAACTTATCGGGATCTTTGGAAATTTGCTTGGCAATACCATAAGCCATCAATGAGCCGGGGGTAGCACCGGCAGCCGGCAATATACCGACAAAATAGCCAAGAATAGAACCCATCACGCTGGTTTTCCAGGTACCAAGCAGCTCGCGTAGATTTGACATTGTTCGAGCGACAGTAACCGTCGCTTCGGACAACATACTCTTGCCACCACCCAGTGCATTTTCTTCCACTGTCCACAGCATTTCTCCAATGCCATAAATACCAATAGCCAGAACCAGGAAGTTTATACCATGCAGAAAGCCTGTGATATCCCACAATACCAATCGTGGTTCTCCTGAGATTATATCGAAACCAATCGCGCTCAGTACCAGTCCAATAGCTATGGAAAAAAAGGTTTTGAATATATCGTCACCACCGAGACCGACAAAGGTAGCAAAGGCAAGCATCATCAACGCAAATTCTTCGGGTGCGCCAAATACCAGCGCGATATGCGCCAGCGGTGGTGCAAAGAAGGTAAATAAAACTACCGAAATTGAGCCCCCGACAAATGAAGCAACCGCAGCAGCCGTTAATGCCTTGTCTGCCAAACCCTGCTTGGCCAACGGACGACCATCGAAAGTTGTTGCGACTGCGGTCGATGCCCCCGGAATGCCAAGCATAATCGATGAAATCGCACCGCCGTACATGGCACCATAATAAATCGCAGCGAGGAAAATTATCGCGCCAGTCGGTGGCACCAAAAAAGTCAAAGGTAATAATATCGCAACACCATTCACCGAGCCCAGACCCGGCATGGCGCCAATGAAAAGGCCAAGCGCGCAACCGCCGACAATCAATGCCAGATTTAAAGGTTCAAATACCGTGAGAAAACCATTACCGAGAAGCCCTAGAATTTCAAACATATTCTTATCTCTATCAATTCAGATTTATCAAAGTTTTTAAAAAAACATCTTATAGAGCGGGATAAACAGAGGTTCAGTAATTCCCTTGGGTAAAATTATCTTCAGCGTTATTTCGAAAAAGTAAAATATTAAAACTGGAATTACAACTGCCAGAATAATAGTTAATCGCCAGCTATGTTTGCCCAGTACCCTGAGATAGAACACCAGAAATAACGGTAATGCACCGTAAATGCCGATAAACGAAAACAAACCAACAGTAACAATTAGCGCTGCAGCAACTGCTGCCACATCCATCAGAACATGCGGCTCGATATAAATTTTATTTGATGATGCAATCGGACCGTGTTTACGAAACCAGTTATATAGAATCCCGAGGCAGGATATCAACATTATCGTTGCCAGCCAGAATGGCCATGCGCCTCCACCCGGACCTTCGTCTTCTATCCAGCCAATGGAAAGCTCGGCACTCTTATACATGAGATAGATGGAGAAAGCGCCCATCATTATGGCCATTAACAATTCAGCGGTACGAACCGTCATGCAAATATCCCCCTATCCAGAGCTAACAGGAATAAGTTAAATTGTGTAATCTGATCACATGCGCAACTATGTCAGCCAGGCATGTCGGAAATCGGTAAAACGGGAACTCTTTTTATTATCTATCGGGTAACTTGATAACCCGTACAACAGGGCACGTCCCTGTGCCCGACAAACTATTAATTGCTTTATAGATTCACTGATTGTTACTTGATAACGCCCATATTTTTAAGCATTATTTCGTGAATATCACGCTCTTTCTTCCAGTAACTCATCAAGGCGTCACCTTGCAGCAGACTTCCCTGCAAACTTTTCTTGGTGCGGTATTGCTGCCATTTTGGGGAATTGAAAACCTTCTTGAACAGTCCCTGATAATAGTCAGAAGCGTCTTTGCTCATGCCCGGAGCACCGACTACAGTACGCTGCATATAATATACATAATCCTTACCAAGCTCCTTGAATGTAGGTGCATTGGGAAACAGCGGTAAACGATCATCGGTAAAAGAGGCTAATGCTTTGGTGGTACCTGCTTCAAAAAAACCGAGCTGTTCTGAAGGGTTGTTAACTGTCGAATCGGCATTTTTACCCGCCAGTTCTTTTGCTACCTTACCACCACCTTTGTAGGGAACATATTTCATGTCCAGATCATAAGCTGTGTTGAGGAAGTCGGTTAACAGATTATCTTCGGAATTTTTACCGGTTCCGGCCATTATCCACTTGTTGCCCTTAGCCTTTGCCGCTTTGGCAAAATCAGCGATATTATTAATGTCTTTACGATCTGAATGGACCCAGAGCAGGAAAGTATCTTCCGCCATACGAGCAATAGGCGTAAAGGTTGCAATATCGACACCCAATGCTGGTTGACGTAATGGCGTGGTGTAAAAGCTGTTCAGGGTAAACATGATGGTGTGGTTATCACCTTTCTTGCCTTTCAAATGAACCAGCGCTTCCGCGCCAGAGCCGCCGGGCTTATTTACCGGTGTGAAAGGCACAGGTGCCATGTTTTCTGATGCAATAATGCTCTGCAACAGACGAACAGCCTTATCCGCTCCACCACCTTTACCGGCCATGACAACGAATTCTACTGGTTTTTGAGGTTCCCACGCAGCCTGACTAACTACAGGCATTGCTGCCATAATCGCGCTTGCACCAACGGCTAAAGCCATTTTTATGAGAGTGCGTTGAGTTTTTAACATTATCATTATCCTCCAATTGTGACAGGCCGAAAACTGGCCGATTAATATGATGCTTCAAGCTTAAAATATCTTACCTAAAACATCGTTTTCCAGAAACCTTTTACAGGCTCTGTTTTACCGCAACATTGAATTATCATTGCGGTATATGGTATACCACCTTCTTCTGAGTAATGGCAATGCCTATCCTTCGATATTCATACTAAAACGGTAGATAATAAGAACAAATTTGTTTTTCTCAGCAATCGACTGGTTACTTCCAGGACAGCCAACAAGAGCCATTTGAATTAATTCCAAATCCGCAAAAGTAACCTGGTATACAGTATGCCAGATATAAATCTACCCCTCCCAGCATAAAATGTAAAGTTCTAAATTGGCAAATCTGAGTTTAGATATTATGCTCGAGACGCTCGTAATCTGGATAAACACTCACTCTCGGAACGGTACCATTCAGCAAATCCTGTTGAATTGCAGTCCAGTAGTCTGTCGTTAACAAATTGGCATGGAGGCGAGCAAACATATCGCTCAGATGACGCTGTGAAAGGCATAGGCCAGAAATTAGTTCTTCCGGAAGAAAGACAACCCCATCCTCAAAAAACCAGTCGGGAATATCTTCTTCACCATCCTCCCTGTCAAGATTGGTGCGTATCTTGACTTCAGACAATTCCTCGAGCGCATCATAATCAAATAAATACACTTTTGAATAGGAGCCGATGCCATAATTTCTGGCATCAAGATCACGGTTAAAAATATTGGCAGCAGCATTATTCCTAATACAATAACCCAGATTGGCAATAGCAGTTTCAGCCTGTTTATCGCTTGCTGTTTTTAAATAGACAGGTAATGGTGTGAGTTTTATCTGCACGATGAGGTATTTAAAAATAACATCATCGTCAATTAGTGAGACCGTTTCAGAAGCCTCAGTTAGCAACTCTTCGAGCAATTGGGCCGAAAACCATTTTCGATCTAGCCGAACCTTGTAATAAATGATGCTATCGAGCATGCTACCAGTACGATTTATTTCGTGGACTCGTGTATATTTGCGGATTACCGACTCGACACCCCCAAACTCTCCCCATTTGTAACTTTTTGTTGGCTTATTTCGAATAACCTTCAAATTGTAAGCTGAATTTTTCGAGGCGAAACCCATGGCGACTGTACCCGTTTCACCAACGGCCGTTTCCAGTCCGGTGTTACAGGCGATCAGCTCTGATTCCAGTTCACTCATCACAGCAACCTTACCAAGATGATTATATCCAATTGTCGAGTAATGAAGACCCAAAGGGCGCCTCGGCATAATACTCTTCAAGATTGCACTGACTTCGTGATAATAAGAACTGGTAACATGAAAATTAGCCAGGGTCGAACTGAACATATTGTGTGCATAGGTTTCGCTGGTTAAGACTGCATCAACATAGATTCCCGATTCATCATTCAATAACGCGATGATCAATGGCAAAAAACTACCGTCATCGAAAATGAGCCTCCCTACCAGGTAAGCACCACGATTTCGGTAAAAACCTGCATTGATCATTTCGACCTGCAACAAAGCATTCTCTCTGTAACGCGATCGGGATAAATTTTCAATAATTCGCTGATAGACTCGCTGCCGGTCCTGCGGCATATTCGCGTAACTTCGAATAAACTGAGGGATATTGAGTATCGACTCAACCACATCTTCTTTTAAACCATCATTGAGCTCGAAAGTAACCAGTACCTCAGATAAAATAGATTCGTCTCTTCGGTTCATTTGTGAAAAAGAATAGTCGTCAGCTAACCACTCACTGTGATAAATCTTACGGCGCAACGAATGCAAATAGGCACGACCTATATCCTCTGTGTACTCACCATTTATTAACTGGCAATAGAACACTTCAATCTCCTGCCAGCAGTCATAATCATCGTTTATTTCAGGATAGGCACTATTCAACTGTCTACTTACCTCGATAATACTGACGCTATAAAGCGAAAGTCGTCGAGAACTTACCCGTACCGAGCTGGCAAAATCGCGTTTCTCGAAAGCGATCTTTGCGAGATCGAGTATCATTAAAAACTCTTTGTAAAACAGGCTATATTCTTCGTACAGCCAACGTGCAACTGTCGGAATCAAGTTACTTCTGGACACTAAAAACTCCCGGGCTTAAAGACTGTATTGGCAAGATAAGAAATATCCACATGCCAGAAACCAGTAGTCTGCCTTAATATAGATGCTGACAAACACATTGATTTACAACAATGAATCAATATCATCCATGGTATACAAAATACAATTAATGGGTAAGTGGTTATGTCAACAAAATGGGTAAGATACCAACAGGGCGAACGGCAGGGATTTGGCCAGTTGGATAACGACAGCATCAATTGTTGTAGCGGTGATATGTATGGCGTCTCACAACTAACCGGTGAATCCCTGGCCTTAGACAAAGTCACTTTGCTAGCTCCCTGTCATCCAACAAAAATTGTTGCTATGTGGAATAATTTTCACGAACTCGCCGAAGCACAAAACCTTACCCCGCCTGAGTTTCCATTTTATTTTATTAAGCCGCAAAGTTGCGTGTCTACGCAGGGTGCTGAAATTATTCACCCCAATGGATACGACGGCAGGCTTATCTACGAGGGCGAACTGGGTGTAGTTATCGGTAAGACCTGTAAGAATATCAGCAGGGAGAATGCAGCCGATTATGTACTTGGTTACACCTGTATTAACGACGTCACCGCTATCCATCTGCTATTCAAATATGATGCTTTTGCGCAATGGACTCGTGCGAAAAGCTTTGATGGCTTCGGTGTGATTGGTCCCTGCATCGCGGAACTCGACACCCCTGAATCACTTGTGATCAAAACGTTTGTAAACGGTGAAGAACGCCAGAATTATCCAGTATCGGATATGTTTTTTTCACCGCTGGATCTAGTCTGTCTAATTTCCGGCGATATGACACTGGAAGCCGGCGACGTGATAGCCTGCGGCACCTCTCTGGGTGTAAAAACAATGAAGCCGGATACCACTGTCGAGGTAGTTATTGATGGCATTGGCACTCTGACAAACTACTATAAACCAGATGGTGAGTAGAACAACGCCATTGATCAACTGTCCAGAATAGTTCGCGTCAAAAAGGTGCATACCTTCAATGACAGTGTACTGTTAATCCCATTTTGCTATTATTGCCCGCGCTGCCAGTTTTTGAACAGGGAATTTACCTTAGTTGTTCCGGCAAGTTATTCAAATAGTATGTATAGACTGTAGTTAAAAAGATCTAGTTAACACCGGGTAATAAACTACACTTAGGATCGTATTTTAAAAAAATATTTAACTCTAAACCACTGAGATTGCTGATGAACCTACACGAATATCAATCGAAAGAACTCTTCCGTAATTATGGTATTCCGGTGCCAGATGGTACGGTGGCATTTTCTGCCGATGAAGCTGCCAACGCAGCCGAATTGTTGACAACCGACAAGGTCGTCGTCAAGGCACAGGTACATGCCGGTGGACGCGGCAAGGCAGGCGGCGTCAAACTGGTCGATACTGCTGCTGAAGCGGGTGAATTCGCTGGATCGCTACTAGGCACTAATCTGGTCACGTTCCAGACCGACGCAAATGGTCAGCCCATTAATCGTATCCTGGTAGAAGAAACCTGCGATATTGCGAATGAACTTTATCTCGGCGCAGTACTCGATCGTTCAAAGCGACGTATTGTGATTATGGCTTCCACTGAAGGCGGTGTCGAAATCGAAAAAGTTGCACATGAAACACCTGAGAAAATTCTAAAAGCGACCGTAAATCCGCTTGTTGGCATCATGCCTTATCAGTGCCGTGAACTCGCTTTCGGACTGGGTTTAAGCGGAGATCAGATCAAGCAGTTCACAAAATTGCTAACAGGTCTTGGTAAGCTCGTGGTCGAAAAAGATCTGGCTCTGGTCGAGGTCAATCCACTGGTAATAACAGGTAGTGGCGACCTGCTCTGCCTCGATGGCAAAATCAACATCGACAGCAATGCCCTGTTCCGTCATCCCGACCTGGTCGAAATGCGTGACAAGTCGCAGGAAGATGAACGAGAAAACCGTGCTGCCGAATGGGATCTCAATTATGTCGCGCTCGACGGCGAAATTGGTTGTATGGTTAACGGCGCCGGCCTCGCTATGGCGACTATGGATATTATTAAACTCAGCGGGGGTGATCCTGCCAACTTTCTGGATGTAGGTGGCGGCGCAACCAAAGAACGCGTTGCCGAAGCACTTAAAATTATTTTATCGGACGACAAGGTGAAAGGAATCCTGGTTAATATTTTTGGCGGAATCGTACGTTGCGACTTAATCGCTGAAGGGATTATCGCTGCAGTAGCCGAAGTTAATATTTCGGTGCCTGTGGTCGTAC
>JAAEOZ010000417.1 GCA_024222685.1 Gammaproteobacteria bacterium
CCCTGGCCGGTGGCTTTCACCATTAGCCGATTATCTTTGGGGGCGTCGAACAGGATGGGTAGTACGATTCGGACGGAATCCCGGTAAATTTCCATATCGCCGAAAAATTCATCATTTTTAATTTTGCCATCGGGAATGATTGCGGTATCAAATCGGCCATTGCCGCTTTCGATCTGAAAATCGAAGCGTTCACGGTACATATAATAACCGGGTGCGATCTGGAACTCGGCAATCAGCATGTCGTTTTCCATCCGGGCGCTGAGTGTAAATGCCTTTTCTGGTGCGAGTAATTCGTCATCCTGTGCGAGTACCAGGCTGCTACCGAACAGACAACAAGCACTCAACAGATATAACAGGCTATGTTTTAATTGCTTCATAATATTTCTAGATTTCTTTTTAACAATGCATAGATAGACTCAATTTCAGCCAAAATGTTTACACAGCTGGCAGAAATATTCTCTATCCATTTATGGCATATTCGGTCATCAAGTCTTTAAACAATGGTATGCTGATCATACATAGTCGGTATTAATGCATTATTAAAGCCGCAATATGCGCCGACAGTTTAGTCATGAGGTCTTCATGTTTCCAGTTCTTACTCTGATTTTCCTGGTTGTACCCGTCATTGAGATATTCCTGTTGATCCAGGTTGGTGAAGTTATCGGCGCCTGGTGGACGGTGGGCCTGGTGATATTGACAGCCGTAATTGGTGTTAACTTGTTGAGATATCAGGGTATTTCGACACTTATGCGCGCACAGGAAAAAATGCGCTCCGGCCAGATGCCCGCGCAGGAAATGCTAGAAGGTATCGGTTTAATCGTTGCCGGGGCATTCTTGCTCACCCCCGGGTTTTTTACCGACGGAATCGGATTTTGCCTGTTAATACCGCCAATCAGGCGAATCCTGGTAGCCGGTATAGTATCAAAAATGACTGTATCGGGGCAATTCGTGCATGGCGCCGGTTCGGCTACACCGCGTTCTCCGCATGACTCCAATGTGATCGATGGGGTGAATTATAAGCGGGAAGATTGAGTTTTTCGCCCGTGCTTCACTATCATCATCTGAATAACAATAGTCGTGCTATCAATAGCAATCAAAAAATTGCTAGAATTGCTCATGCAGGAATTTCTTTCCTAATAAAGTGCAAAAAAGAATATGGATAAAAAGCTACTTCTCTTAACCATGGTGGTGTCACACCTTAGCACCTTAGCAGCAGAATCTGTGGTTAGGCAAAAGGAGGCATGAGACGGACCAATGACTGCGTACCAAGGCCCCGTTTGTTTCCCTTGACATTCCCATCTTTGACGCTGGCCCTGATCCTGATAGCTATGGGCGGCCTCTTTTCCGATGCCAGATCGACAACACAAGAAGATTCATTGGCGCCTTTGTTGTTTGTTGGGCCAGACGGTGCGCGGCCCTACATCTACTCGGATGGCCAGCAGATCACAGGCATACTTACCGACGTATCGAAGGAGATAAGCGCTCGTATCGGCCGCCCAATTCAGGTCCGACTGCTTGATTTTCGCGAAGCGAGGAGAATGGTCGGTGACGGGGAGGCAGATGCCGTGATGCCGTTGGGGATGAACCTGGAACGGAAGGAGCAGTTCGACTTCACCAGGCCGTTGTTCAACATTGTGTTTACGGTCTTTGCCCGCGAGAATGAGACTTATCCCTCTGATTGGCCAAACATTAAAGGTGCCCGCATTGGGGTCTTTGCCAAAGGAACTTCGAGATCATTAGCAGAAGAATGGTATCCAAAAGCAACGGCTGTCACGGTTCGCGGCTCCGAGGATGCGATGAGATTAGTCGAGCAGTCAGCGATCGATGCGATGATTACGACCCGTCGAACCGGCAACCAGGCGATCTACCAGGGAAATATCTCCAACGTGGTTGCTCTGCCGATAACGTTGTTGAGCACGCCAGCCAGTATCGCAGTACGAAAAGGTAACACTAATCTTGCCACAGTCCTGAACACCGCTATCGACGAACTGCACTCAGAGGGCATCATAGCGCGCATCCTGAGTCGCTGGGAGGGAACTCGGGTCGTCCTGTTCAGCAAGCAGGATATCTGGCTTGCCTCTGGGCTGACGGCAGTCGGTGTGTCCTCCACATTCCTGCTGTTCAGCTTCTTCTATCTGCGGCAAAAAAGAGTCTCAACCAGCCGATTGCAGGCAAGCGAAGAAAATTTCAAATTTATTTATGAAAACATTCAAGAGGGCTTGTGGATTACTGATAACGCAGACAGGATGGTTTTTTTCAACGAAAAAATGGAAGAGATATCTGGTGCAATAAAACAGGATGTCATTGGCTTAAGTGTAATAGAGGATTTTCCGGAGGAAACCACGAAGCATTTTTTGCCTTATTACCTGAAAGCAAGACAGGAGCAGAAACCTGTTTTTTATGAAGCCGACGTTGTAACCCCTGCAGGAGCGAATACGACTCAAGCTGGTTGGCTTATTCCAAAAAACAATAACGGAAAGTACGAGGGAATGATATGTACTATCGAAGATATTACCGAGCGCAAGCAGCTCGAGGCCAGCCTGAAGTTCGAATCAACTCATGACGCGCTTACTGGTGTATATAACCGTAGGGAACTTGCACTGCGAATAGAGCATGAAATGAAAAGAGCTACTAGATATAACCATAATTTGTCTACATTCATGTTGGATTTAGATCACTTTAAAAAAATTAATGATACCTATGGTCACAAAGCGGGTGATATTGTTTTGGTGGAAATTGCATCGGTTTTGGAGAAATCGGTTCGTGAAACGGATTACGTTGCTCGTTATGGAGGTGAGGAGTTTATTGTTGTTCTACCAGAAACCAGACTTGAAAAGGCAGTTGAGCTTGCTGAACGGGTACGAGAACAAATTGCAAAACATCCCATTAAAGTAAAGGCTGATGTTGAACTTAATATAACTACCAGTATTGGAGTTGCCTCTTTCCCTGAACATGCAGATTCGTGGGAAGGATTATTTGAAGCGGCAGATAAGGCCATGTATTCAGCAAAAAATGCTGGGCGTAATTGTTGTGAAGTGAGTAACGATAAATAGAATCAGGATACTCGTTACTGAAAAAATATCTGGTTTACAAAATGATTGTTCAGGGCACACTGCCTTTTTTCGCTATTCTGAAAACTGAACGGCAGTTTTCTCAGTCAAAGCAGCCATTGCCTTCACTTTAGATGGATATGCTAACTAAAAAACTGCACAATTAAGGTTGTTGCTAATACCGCCAGCAATACCTGCAATATCCGTTTGTAGATCTCAATGGCAATTTTTTCGCGTAAGATCTGACCAAAAAGCAAAGCAATTACTGCAGCCAATGCCAGTGGTGAAGTTTCGATTATAAGATTTATACTGACCAGCCCTGCCATAGACAGAACCACTATCTGAGATATCTTGCCGACCAGAAAACAGCTATTAAGGGCAGGCACCATAACCGCTCTGGGAACATTTAGTGATAGAAAGAAAATGATAAGCACTGCAACCATGACATTGGTTGTACCGCCTGACAAACCGGCCAGTAAGCCGAACATGGCCATTGATAGTATGAAGTGATTATTTATCCAGTGAAAAGAGATACGTCCGGTTTGGTTTGTCCACAAATAGAGCAAAATCAATCCCGCCAGTACCAGTCGAAATGGGTCGGGGTCGGCAATTGCCAGGATATAGGCTCCCACGATCGAACCTAGCAGGGTAAAGCCTGTCAGCGGTAAAAAACGGTAGGCTTTATCCAGCGACCCGCGACTGTTCCAAAGGCTCATCAGGTTGACAGCAACCGTCGGCAGCAAGGTTATTAGAATTGCAGTACGGACATCGAAAGAAATTGCCAGCATAGGAGTCGCCACCATAGGAAAACCAAGTCCCAGGGTGCCGTGAACCAAACCGGCAAACAGCATAACCGATACCACCATCAGCAGGATTGACCAATCCAGTTCCAGCAGTGAAAACATTTATTTCTTTTGCTTCATCATCGTCGCAAGATCGGCAAAAGGGTTGTGTGTGGCAACATCGGCCGGTTTGTCTGCACCGCTATCGCCATAACCCGCATCGGTATAACGAGCGTGTTCATTGTCATGGCAATACACACAGAGTAATTCCCAGTTGCTACCATCGAGTGGATTGTTGTCGTGATTATGATCGCGATGATGAACAGTCAGTTCCTGCAAATTTTCGCGACTAAATTCTCTTGAGCAACGACCACATATCCAGGGGTACATTTTCAGCGCACGGGCGCGATATCCCTGTTCTCTCTGATCACTGGCAACACGCGCCTGGGCGACAATGCGGTCGAGTTTATCTGAGGATTTGTCTGATGCCACAACTGGTTTGCTGGTTTGTATCCTTTGTTCTGACTAGTCTGTTGTTCATCTCGCTGTTCGTCAAGGGCAATATTTCTGCCATCAGTTTAGCGATCGCTCAAGCTGTGCAGAAAGGCGACCAGATCCTGAATTTGCGAGGGGTTCAAATTCAGGTTGCCGATGTTTCTGGCATTGTCGACATTTTGCGCGACTTCCGGTATCACTCCATCCACGTCTCGTCGATTATAAAACTCTACTACCGCTTCCAGGCTGTCAAAAACACCGTTATGCATATAAGGAGACGTCAGTGCAACGTTACGCAGGGTTGGAGTCCTGAATTTTCCATTCTGTGCCACTTCATTTACCACGCCACCTAGCCCATTATCGACAAAACTGTTGCCGTCGGGATTTAAGTCCACCGATAACGCCAGGAATGGATTATCTGGATTCGCAGGAACGCCGATGTTGTGGTACTCGAAATCGCTAAACACCTGATCGGGCCCTGCGTCATGGCAGCGGTCACAATTCGCTCTGCCGTTAAACAGGTTGCGGCCATTCTGTTCTGAAGTGGTGAATACTTCAGTTCCTGCCTGCACCGCATCGAACCTGGAGTTGAAGGGAGCGAAAACCTGGCTGCGTTCGAACTCGGCGATTGCCTCGGTTATTTGCTGATAAGCCTGATCGACGTCGGCAAAGGCATTTTCGCCAAAAAGATCGGTGAATTCGTCGGCATAGCTTGAGTTTTGCACCTGTTGAATTACCGCACTCTTATCGACCATGTTCATTTCCAGCCCGTTCAAAAAAGGGCCTTCGGCCTGCAGTTCGAGACTGCTTGCCCTGCCATCCAGGAACTGACCACCTTCATAGTGACCACCATTGCGATCAACCACAAACCTGAATTCAGGAATAAACGCGGCATAACTGGCGGTGGGTGTATTACGAGCCCCAAATCGCCCACTGATCGCCCCTTCAGAAACAGGGAAATGTGCATCGGGATCCGCAAATCCGGAATCAGGTAAATGGCAACTGGCGCAGGATTGACCCACCGGGTTTGACAGGTTTTCATCGAAATACAACCGTCGGCCGAGGGTGGCCAGCTGCGACAGGTTTTCATCGTCTCCGACGAGGTCATTAGTTTCGCTATCCGAACTGCTCGAGTCGCAGCCAGTAAAAAGCAATACCGTCAGTAAGACAACTGCAAACAGGATATCAAGATGGGTTCTCGAGAACGTAGAATTTTTCATAGAGCACCTTTTCTGAATGATGAATCCAGTATTGGTGCAAACTGTGCAAGCAATGTGCAAATAGTTAGGAAGCCGTTTTACACAGGTATAAATGTGAAAAAGTTAACCCGAAACACCAGCGTATCGGGTTAACCTGCAGCGACCAGTTATTCTGCTGCCTGAGGCTGCCGTTTGTGCTTTCGATGAAGCTTGCGCATCTCCCGCATCTGTTTTTCAAATGCATAGAGTTGCTCATGGCTGAGAACCGTCAGCAGTTCTTCGCGGTGCTGCTCGCGTAACTGGTGCCTGTCACTGCGTTGTTGTTTGTGTTGCTGATGTTGCGATCTCATTTGTTCGTGGTGCTGTTTAACCAGGCCGGTCAATCTGGTGGCCTGGTCCGCATCCAGATTCAATTCAGTGATAATTTGACTGAGATCAGGGCCAGTATCGGATTCGGGCTGCATGGCCTGTAGCGGTGCGCTGATGAATACTGAGGCTATCAGAATTAATATGAAAGGTTTCATTGGGTACTCCTGCGTTGATAGAGTCCACAGTATCCAGTACTAGTGTGCAAATATTATGCAAACAATATGTAAACCAACATCACTCGTATTTATAACCTGCGCCGTAAACCGAGTGAATCGGGTTTTCATCGAATCCTAGCCCCATCAGTTTTTTACGCAGCTTCTTGACATGGCTATCGATCGTTCGATCGGTAACGATGCGGTGATCCCGGTATATCAGTGACATTAAATGATCTCTGGGATAAATGCGCCC